>CAZGLZ010000008.1:0-59220 GCA_964526245.1 uncultured Chloracidobacterium sp.
GATGTTTCCGTTGTTTCCGTTGTTTCCGATGTTTCCGTTGTTTCCGTTGTTTCCGATGTTTCCGTTGTTTCCGTTGTTTCCGTTGTTTCCGTTGTTTCCGATGTTTCCGATGTTTCCGCGAACGCGCGATGCCCGAAAAATGAAACACCCGAGGACGGACGGAAACCGAAATCGCCGTTTTACGTATATAATGAAGCCAACACAAAGCTCTTCCGGGTTGCCGATGTGCTCGGCCAATACAACATTGAGGAAATAATGAAGAAAGCAATCATCTGGATCATCATCGCCGCGTTTCTCCTTTCGGGCCTTTCGGCCGCGGTCTTTTCGCAGCCCTCGGCGGGACCGGCCATTCGGGTAACGCCGCAAGCCCCGCGATTCACCGACGCCGAGCGGCAGACCGAGCTCGCAAAGCGCCGAGCGGCCGTCGCAGCGAAAATGGAGGACAACAGCGTTCTCGTCATGCTCTCTGCCGAGCCGAAGATCTACTCGAACTCGGTCGATTACGTCTTCCGCCAGGAGAACAACTTCGTTTACCTGACCGGGCTCAAGCAGAAAGGTGCCGTCTTTGTTATGACCAAGAGCGGCGACGCCGTAAGTGAATATCTCTTCCTGCCGCGGCGAAACCCTGTGAGCGAAACCTGGGACGGCAAGATGTATTCGGACGATGAAGCACGGAACATCTCGGGCCTCAAGACGATAATCCCGACCACCGAACGGGCCGCGTTCTTTGATGCCCTCAAGACGAAACAGCCCTTCGCGGCGAAGGCCGGGGGCGTCGAGATCGGAGCCTTTGAGACGGTCTATATGCTGCTTCCATCAAGCCCCAACGATGGCAATGCGATGCGTGAATTCCGGCAGGAGAATGAGTTTCGAAAGGAACTCGGCGAGCGAAACGTCATCAACGCCCGGCCGATCTTCGCCCAGCTCCGGCTCGTGAAATCGCCCTACGAACTCAAGCTGATGCAGCACGCCATCGACATCTCGACCGAGGCACATATGCGTTCGATGGCGATGGTCCACCATGCCAAATGGGAATATGAGGTGCAGGCCGAGGTCGAATACACATTCCGCCGCCGCAACGCGGATTATTGGGGCTACCCGTCGATCGTCGGTTGCGGCCAGAACGCGACCACGCTCCACTACCAGATACCGAAAGGCGAAGTTAAGAGTGGCGACCTGCTGCTGATGGACGTCGGCGCCGAGTATGAACATTACACCGCCGATATCACTCGGACCTTCCCGGTCAACGGGAAGTTCTCAAAGGAGCAGGCCGAGATCTACCAGATCGTTTACGACGCACAGGAAGCCGTCGCCAAAATGACCAAGCCCGGCGTCCGTTTCGCGGCACTTCAGGCCGAGGCAGCACGGGTCATCGAGGACGGGCTCTTCCGGCTTGGGCTCGTAACGGCAAAGGACGGTCAGCAGTTCCGCCGCTGGTATATGCACGGGCTCGGCCACTGGCTGGGAATGAATGTCCACGACGTCGGCGACTACGGAACTCCGCTCGCTCCGGGAATGGTCTTCACCAACGAGCCGGGCATCTACATCCGCCCAGACACTCTCGAGTGGCTTCCGGACACGCCCGAGAACCGCGACTTCATCGCCAAGGTAAGGCCGGCGTTCGAGAAGTACAAGAGCATCGGCGTCCGCATCGAAGACGATATGCTCGTCACCGCGACCGGCGTTGAATGGATGAACAAGGCCCTGCCGCGTTCGATCGGGGACATCGAAAGCTTCATGGCCCGTGCTTCGAAGGAAGTGAACTACACGGCATCGCTCTTCCCGAGCCGTCGCTGAAACCTTGGGCGCAACTAAAGGGGCCTCGCGACGCGAAGCCCCTGAATCTAATTGGCCGTAAGCTTACTTGTGGCGGTAGGTGATCCGGCCCTTGGTCAGGTCGTAAGGCGAGAGTTCAACGTCGACGCGGTCGCCCATCAGGATGCGGATTCGGTTGCGACGCATGCGGCCCGAGATGGTCGCGAGCACGACGTGGTCGCTGTCATTGACCTGAACCTTGAAATATGCGTTCGGCTGTTTATCTATTACTACGCCCGCTAGGGCTATCAGTTCTTCTTTCATCTATGGCTAGATTATAGAACAGATCGACGGATTTTCGAAGCTAAATCGCCGCCCTGCAACTTGATGGACTCCCAAAATGGTGGTAGAAAACCTGATCTCCACTCCATTTATGGCCGACAAAGCACCATTTGCTGAGATCTTTGTTTACCGCGACGGTGCCGACCGCATCGAGGAAGGATTCTCGCTTGACGAACTCCCGACTCTGCTTGAAGACCGCTCGAATCTGGTCTGGCTTGACCTCCGCGGTGAGGATGTTAACGACCACAAGGTCATCGAGGAACTGCTTATCCGAGTTTTCCGGTTCCATCACCTTACGGTCGAAGACTGCATCGAGACCCGCAACCAGCCCAAGGTCGAAGCCTTTCCCGGTTATCTTTTCTTTATCGTCCACGGCGTTACCCCAGACAAGACAACGCCGACCGACTTTGTCACAAAGGAACTCGACGGCTACCTTGGCGAGAACTTTGTCGTTACATTTCACCTCGAACGCTTTCGGAGCGTAAAGGAAGTGAAAACACTGATCCGCAGTACGCCGCTTCCCTGCCAACGCGGGCCGGCGTTCCTTTTGCACCAGATCCTTGACCGCTTGGTGGACAACTACAATCCGGTAGTTGACGAATTCAACGAGCAGATCGAACTGATCGAGGACGAGGTCCTGTTGATGCAGAACGGCGAAAGTTCGATGCTGGAGCGGATCATGGACGTACGGCGAAGCGTTGCACGGCTCAAACGCATTTCGACCCGCCAGCGTGAAGTTCTCTATCGAATGTCGCACGGCGAGTTCAAGCAGATTCCGGAGAACATCTTGCCATTTTTCCGGGACGTCCACGACCACCTTCTCCGCGTTACGGACCTTTCGGAAAGCTACCGCGAATTGGTCAGCGGGCTCGTGGAAATACATTTTTCCGTTGTCGCCAACCGAACGAACGAAGTGATGAAGACCCTCGCGGTAGTTTCCGCGATAATACTGCCGCTCTCCCTGATCGCAGGCATTTATGGAATGAACTTTGAGAACATTCCGGAACTCAGGACACGGTACGGCTATTTCGCCGTGCTTGGGCTGATGGGTTTGTTGACGCTGGCTTTGCTTGTCTATTTCAAGCGGCGCGGCTGGATCTTTCAAAGTGAACGGGCGAGGGAGACGCACGCTGATCGGACGAACGACGAGGAATGAAAAATGATGCGGGCGTACTGTTCAGTGAGATGCGGCGTGGATCAGCCGTTCAACCTGCAGATCGCCGAAGCCGTATACACCGGCTCGCTTGCGGAACTCAGGAAAGACCTCTTCGAGTGCGGTATGTCCGTTCGCGAGAAGTTCATTCACGATGTCCTGAGGGCGGGTTTCGATCTCAGCCGCGGCCCGGCAAACCTCTTTCAAAAACGGAAAGGCTGGAGAACGATACTCGCCAAGCTCCAACAAACGTCCCCGGTCACGATCGCGAAATGCCTGCCAAAGATCACCGGCCGCATCAATGTCAGCCGCAGTGAACTCGACGCGTTCGTCAAAACACCGGGCAAGATCGTCCGCAGTCATCGCGCCGAATCCGTCCCAGATCTTGTCGGGCTCAAGCCCGGCGGGCATCACGCGGAACACCTTCGCACCTGTGGACCTCAAGAGCGTAAGGCAGAACCACATGTTGGCCTGGCAAAAAAGCTCGTACTCGAACCAGAGAAAGACCTCGTCATCAGGGCCGGCTTCGAGCAGCCTCTCAAGTTCATATGCAACGCGTTCGCGATACTCGAGCGGGTCGCCGCCGTAATGAACTTCAATGAAATTCGCTCTCAGATCCCAAAATTCCTCAAGCGTGTCGCCGGAAATGTCGCCGTCAACCAGGCACTCTCGGCAAACCACCGTTTCGCCGTCGAGCCCCGCAGCGGCAAAGGCCTCAGCAACAGAATCTCCGGGAAGTACGTGGATCCTCATAATGAAAGGCTTAACGCGTAAACGACCGAAAGGCAAACACCGGCATAGACTCCGGCGAGAATATCATCCGCACAAACGCCGATACCACCCGGAAGCACCTGAAGGTAATCGATCGGATATGGTTTCCAAACATCGAAAAGCCGGAAGAGGAGAAAGCCGGCCAGGATCATCGGCCATCCAACGCTGAAAGGAACGAAAAGGAAGACGATGAGTTGTCCGATTATCTCGTCGATGACGGCCTCGGGCGGGTCGGTGTTGCCAAGAAGTTCTGTTGCACGTCCTGCAGCCCAAATACCAAGCAGTGTGAGAAGTAGAAGTGAGATGGTAACGATCGGCAAAGTCCAAGTGTGGACAACGGCCGGGGAAAGCTTGTCGTCAATCAGCCCAAACCCCATCAGCAGGCTTTCAGCAAAGAGGTAGATCGCGACGCCAACGGCCGAGCCCCAAGTCCCGGGTGCAAGCGGAAGGTAACCGACGCCAAAAGTGGTCACCGCCAGGGCAAAGTGGTCTCGGTAACCGAATGCGCTTCTCCGCTCGACTGCTGCTTTCACTAGAACTCGATCCCCTGTTGAGCGTAAATTCCTGCGTGAAAAGGATGTTTGATCTCCTTCATTTCGGTAACAAGGTCAGCCGCCTCGACGAGATCAGCCGGGGCGTTTCGGCCGGTCATGATTATATGAAGATGCGGCTGCTTTTCGCGAATGGCCTTGATCTCTGCCAAAACTTCCGTCAGGTCGAGAAACTTGTAGTCGAGCACATAAACGAGCTCATCGAAGACGAGTAGGTCGTATTCCTCCGACCGCATCTTCTCTACGCAAAGCTCCCATGTCTCCTCGGAGGTCCGAATATCGACCGTTTTGTCTTGCGTGTCCCATGTAAACCCGGCACCCATCGTGTGGACCTCGACCCCGAGCTTTTCAAGCGACTCGTGCTCGCCGTAGCGGTCATTCTTCGACTTCATGAACTGGATCATGCAGCATCGCATTCCGCGGCCCGCTGCCCTCACCAAAACGCCGATCGCCGCCGTGGTCTTTCCCTTACCGTCGCCGGTGTTGACCATCAGAAGCCCGTGGGTCTTTTCGCGATAGTCCTCGCGTCGCCACTTATAGCGCTTTTCTTTGGTTTCGCTCATCGGATTGCCAGTTCATTCACCAAGACCTTTCGCGATCGCTTTCTGCAATGCGTCGACGATCTCTTTTTCCTTTTCGTCCCAATCACCTTCGACACGGAGCCCGGCGGCATTCTTGTGCCCGCCGCCTCCGAACTGTTCGGCAACACGGGCAACGTTAATGTCGCCCTTAGAGCGCAGGCTGACCCGGTAGCGGCCGCCGCCGACCTCACGCATCAAAACGACCGCAAGCACATCTTTGGCCGCAAGTGGTATGTTCACAAAACCATTGTTATCGCCGTCTATCGCTCCGGAGGCCTCACGCATCGCAAGAGTTTGCCGCATAAAGGCGATCCGCCCGGTCTCATCGCGCCTTACGGTGTTAAGCACCTGCCGCATCAGCTCGATCCGCGACCACGGATAGTGATAATAGACCGCCTCCGAGATCTCCGCAGGCCGCACCCCGGCCTTTACGAGTTCAGAAGCTACCTTCAATGTTCTTTCGGTAGTATTTGGGAAGTGGAAGGAGCCCGTGTCGGTAATAAGGGCCATATAGACGCATTCGGCGATCTCTTTGGTCACCCTTCCGCCAATGGCTTTGCAAAGGTTGTAGATCATCTCGCCAACGGCAGACGCTGTCGGGTCGATCCAGTTTATCTTGCCAAAATGTTCGCTGGTTGCGTGGTGATCGATGTTTACGGTTAGTTCGTTCTCGAGGCCCTCGATACCTGGACGCTTTACGTCAGAGCATTCGAGAACAAATACCGCATCGTATTCGCGGTCAATGCTCGTGATGTCACGGATCTCATTTGCCCCTGGAAGCGAGTGATAAGATGGCGGGACCTCACCATGGACGATAACCTCGGCCTCTTTGCCAAGCGACCGCAGCAGCCAGCATAAACCTAGCGAGGAGCCGACGCCGTCGCCGTCCGGCTTTACGTGGGTCGTAATGCCGAACCGCTGCTTGTTTTCGATCAATTCAACAACTTGACTTAACACTAAATCAAAAAACGACCAAACTTCCTTGAATTTCGATTACTTACTTGAGGCCCTCGGCCTCTTCGCCGGGCTTGATCGCTTCGAGAAGCTCGCCTATTCGAGCGGCGTTCTCCTCCGCCGTATCCCGGGTAAAGTGAAGGTGCGGTGTGTGGCGAAGATCCAGATCGAGAGCGACCTGTCGCCGAATGTAACCGGAAGCTTTCTCCAGAGCGGTGAACGCCCCGTTTATCTCCTCCTCAGTTCCACGCACCAGCACGAAGACCTTTGCATCGCGAAGATCGCTTGTCACCTCTACGTCCGTTACGGTTATCAAACCAAGACGCGGGTCGTCGAGTTCGAACCCGACGACCTCAGCGATCTCCTCTTTCAATGCCTCTGCCAAACGCTCAGGCCTACGCATAATCTTCGCCTAGAGCTCGGTCGCCGCGATCTTCTCGATCACGAAGGCCTCGATCTCGTCCTCGACCTTGATGTCGTTGAAGTTGACCAGGCTGATACCGCATTCGTACCCCTGCTTGACCTCGTTGACATCGTCCTTGAACCGCTTGAGCGTTGCGATATCGCCTTCCCAAATGACTACGCCGTCGCGGATAAGCCTTGCCTTTGCTTGCCGGCGAATAAGCCCGTCAGTGACGCGGCAGCCCGCGATCGTGCCGATACGCGAAACCTTGAAGGTCTCCTGTACAAGAGCCTTGCCGAGAATGACCTCCTTCTCGATCGCGTCGAGCATTCCGATCATTGCGGCCTTGATCTCTTCCTCGACCTTGTAAATGATCGAGTGCAGACGGATATCAACATCCTCGAGCTTGGCGAGGTCCGCCGCACGCGATTCGGGCCGAACATTGAATCCGATGATCACGACGGCCGTAGATGCGTTGTCCGCCTGAGTTGCCGAGGCCAAAAGCACGTCCGATTCGGCGATCGCCCCGACGCCGGCACGAATGACCCGGACCTTGACCTTCTCGGTCGAAAGTTTCTCGAGCGTTGCCCGGACCACCTCGACCGAGCCTTGAACGTCGGCCTTAAGAATGACGAGAAGTTCCTTGACCTCTGCCTGCCCGAGCGACTCAATTCCCCGCTTCGTGGTCTTGATCATCGCCGCCTGGCGCGCGTGCTGCTGCCGCTGGTTTGCGATGGTCTGAGCTCTATCGATATCAGAAACTACCTGGAACGTATCTCCTGCCTGCGGAACGCCCTGGAGCCCAAGTACCTCGACCGGTGTCGCGGGCGGTGCTTCGGTGACCGGCTCGCCACGGTCCGAGAACATCGCACGGACCTTGCCGTGAAACTGGCCGACAATGAAAGGATCGCCGACTTTTAGGGTTCCCTGCTGCACAAGTGCTGTTGCAACCGAGCCGCGTCCCTTGTCGAGCTTTGCTTCGAGCACAACGCCCGCAGCTCGCCGCGTCGGGCTTGCCTTCAGGTCGAGAATATCTGCCTGAAGAAGTACCGTTTCAAGCAACGTGTCCAAATTCTCTTTCTTCTTCGCCGAGACCGGGACCATTTCGATATCTCCGCCCCAATCGATCGGCTGAACGCCAAGCGCCGCGAGGCCTTGCTTGACCTTGTCCGGATTTGCGTCCGGTTTGTCCATTTTGTTGATGGCAACAATGATGGGAACGCCTGCTGCTTTTGAGTGTTCGACTGCTTCGATGGTCTGCGGCATAACGCCGTCATCGGCAGCGACAACAAGGATCACGATGTCGGTCGCTTTGGCTCCGCGGGCACGCATCATCGTGAATGCCTCGTGCCCCGGTGTATCGAGGAACACAACCCGACGCGGGTTTTCCGGATCATCGGGATTCGGCACATGGACGCTGTACGCACCGATGTGCTGCGTGATGCCTCCGGCCTCGCCCTCGGCCACATTCGCAGAACGGATCGCATCAAGCAAAGACGTCTTACCGTGGTCAACGTGGCCCATCACAGTTACTACCGGTGCCCGCTGGACCTCAACGTCGTCGCCGCCCGTTTCAATGATCGACTCGAACTCTTCTTCGACGACCATCTCTTCGAACGGAACGAACTTGACCTCAACTCCGAAATCGAGGCCCAGCTCTTCGCCCATTTTTTCGCCGATCGGCTGATTGAGCGTGGCAAAAACGCCTCGCTTGATGAGCAGTTGCACAATGTCTCGCGGAGTGATGCCCAAAGCTTCGGCATACTCCCTTACGGTCGCTCCCTCAACAAGCCGGATCTGCTTGAACTCACCGCCTTCGGGCCTGGAGACCTGCGCCAAAACCCGTTCCTCGATGGTTCGCTGACGAGGTATATCGATATCGCGTTCGGCAAAACGTCCGCCCTTTGCATCGGCTCCTTTCTTTCGCCCACCGGAACGGCCCGGCCGCCTGCGGTTATCGGCCGGCGGCACGTAGTTCATCTGCGGCGTGCTCGTCTCGCCCGGCGTACCGCGGAATTCGCCTCTCCGGCCGCGAGCTTCCGCCGAAAGCTTGCCTGTTTTGGTCGGCTGAGTAGATGCGACCAGCCGATCGCCCGGCTTGATTCCCTTCTGCAGAGCGTCGGTCGTTAGCTTGAGCTGCTTGATCTGCGTGCCCGTCGGCTTCAGCACTCGTGTGGTGGTCTTCGGGGCTTCCTCAACAGGCTTCTCCTCGATGGCCGGCTCAGCTTCCTGAACCTCTTCTTCGGCCGCCTCGACCTCCGGCTCCTCAGCGATTACCGGAGTTTCCTCGGCGATCGGTTCGGCTTTTTCCTCTACGGCCTTCCGCTTCAGCACCTTGCGGACGCCCGTCTGCACGGGAGCCTCTTCGGCGGGTTCCGCTACCGGCTCCGCCGCCTTTCTAAGTACCTTAACAACCGGCTTCTCGGTCGCCGGTTCTGTAACCGCTTCCTCAACGACCTCGGAAGGAGCTTCCTCGACGGCCTCGGCCTTTTTGGCAACTTTCTTCGCCTTGATCACCTTGATCGTGCGTTTTGGTGCCGGCTCAGCCTTTGGAAAATACTTTAGCCGGACCTTTTCCGCGATCTCGACCGGGACCGAGTTCGACGGTACACTTACGTCCGCACCCTCGCGACGCAGGTCTTCCATAACGCGCTTCGTGTCCTGCTTCAGCTCGCGAGCGAGGTCGTAAATTCGAATCTTCTTACCAACTGCCATAAATATTCGTACTCAAACAAGGCCTTCGGATCATCTCCGAAATTCGGTCTGCCGGCCCTGCTCTTGTACTTTGCCCGGGCCCGGCTAACAACACCTGAACCGATGGAGACTATTGCTTTTCGTCTTCATCGTTCGTAATTCCTTCATCCGCCATATCGGCCGACTCCGCTGAAACTTCAGCCGCTTCGGTTCCTTCAGAGCTTTCCGCGACAGAGTCATCGGTAACCACAGAAGTTTCCGCGGCCTCAACGGCTCCCTCTTCCGCAGCTCCATCCTCATCGACCGTTTCGACGGTTTCCGTCTGCTCGCCGTCCACGGCCGCATCGGCCATTTCCTCTTCTGCACCTTCGACACCTTGCTCGGCATCGCCGGATTCCGGTTCAGCCGGGGCGATCTGGGCATTGCGGGCCTCGACGATCGCCGCCGCCGAACCGATGATCCGTTCGGCTTCATCAAGGCTGACGTCAAGGATGTCAACGATGTCGTCGACCGTGGTCGCAGCCAGCGTTTCAACGTCGGTGATTCCCTTCTCCTCAAGCAGTTCGGCGTGATTTGCCGAAACGCCCTCAAGGGCTGTGATCGGGACCGCTGCACCGGAGGCCATCATCTGGCCCATCTGCAAGGCGATCTCCTTCTTCAAAACTTCTTCGCTGACGATGTTAATGTCCCAACCGACAAGCCGCGTCGCCAGCCGCACGTTTTGGCCGCGTTTGCCGATCGCGAGGCTAAGCTGATCTTCACCGACGATCACGTCCATCCGACGATTTTCGATATCTGTGATCCGCACCTGCGAAACCTTTGCCGGCGAAAGAGCATTTGCCGCAAAGACCGAGGGTTCGTCCGACCATTCGATAATGTCGATCTTTTCGCCGCGAAGTTCTTTAATGATCGACTGGACCCTCGACCCCTTCATTCCGACGCAGGCGCCGACCGGATCGACATCCTTCTCGTTCGACGTGACAGCGATCTTTGCCCGGTCTCCCGGTTCGCGAACACACGACTTGATGACGACCGTGCCGTCATAGATCTCAGGAACTTCGAGCTCAAAAAGCTGCTTGACCAGGTCCTCCGACGCACGCGAAAGAATGATCTGCTGGCCCTTTTGTTCCTTCGAAACATCAATGATCACCGCACGGATACGCTCGCCCTGGTTCCACATCTCGCCGCGAGATTGCTGCTTCCTGGGCAGGACGGCCTCCTGGCCGTTCTGGAACTCGACAATGATGTCACCACGCTCGAAACGCTTGATCGTTCCCTGCTGCATTGTGCCCTTTTTGTCGATGTATTCTTCGTAAACCTTTTCGCGAAGGGCTTCGCGGACCTTTTGAACAAGTATCTGCTTTGCGGTCTGAGCGGCGATGCGGCCCATTTCTTCCTGCGGAAGCGGGATCTGAAGCATGTCGCCGATCTCGATCTCGTCGCCGGCCATCTCCTGGGCATCGGTGAGCGAAAGCTCGGCACTCTCATCTTCGACCTCGGCAACGACGACCTTTTGGAGCGAGATCTCGATCATGCCCTCGTCGTTATTCCACTCAACCTCAATGTGATCGCCGGTCTTGTCCTGCGAGCGGAATTGCTTTCTTGCCGCCGCCTTAACGGCATCTTTCATCGCCTCGATGACAAGGTCACGATCAATGCCGTGCTCTTTGCAAAGTGCGTCAATACTCTGTCCTATCGAAGTTGTCATACTCTACCGGCCTCTTTTCTCTGGCCCAATAATTAAAATGTCCTGCTCGCCTTCGCTACTTCTTTCCAAGATCCTCGCTTATATCGAAGACCAAATTCGCTTTTTGCACCTGGTCGTAGCCTAACTTCATTTCCCCAAGGCGATTGTCGGCGAAAACGATCTCGTCTCCGCTAACAGATATGATCGTCCCCTTCAATGACTTTGCTCCGCTGATCTCGCTTTTGAGCTTCAACCGAGCCGCCTTTCCGGCAAACTTTCGAAAATCGCCGATCGTGTAAAGCTCCCTTTCAAGCCCCGGCGAAGAGACCTCAAGAACGTAAGCGTCAGGTATCAGGTCAAGGGCATCGAGTTCGGCCTCTATCGCCCGCGACGCATCAGCGCAGTCATCGATCGTCAGTCCGCCATCCTTATCGACAAAGACCCGGACGGTCGCGTTTCGTTTCGTGCCCGCAAGCTCGCTATGTACGAACTCGAACCCAAGCCGCGAACAAACACCTGACGCAATTTCAGAGATCCTCTTATCAACAAATTCACGATCCATATCGCCTGACCGAAAAAGAAAAAGTGGGTGCGAAACCCACTTTCGACGGTTCACTCTCGCAAGCAAGCGAGTAGTTTACTTCAACTGCCCAACAAAAGGCAAATAAATTAGTTACAAGTTCGCTTTTACCTTCTCGACCAGTTCACCGATCGCCGCAAGCTTTGCTTCGATCGCCTTGACCTTATCTTTTGCCGGGGCACCGCTAAGCTCCTCCGCCATAAGTGCAAGGTCCTTGGCTGCGTTGACGAGCGTCCGGGTTTCTTTTTCAATCGCGGTCTTTGGGTCCGGAGCGTTGGAAAGTGACCGCTTCGCCTCGGCGACGCCCCAGTGAGTTATCCGCACGATATTCACCCGGCTTGTCTCAGCGATCCAGCTTTCCGAGGAAAGGTAGCTTTTGATGTCTTCAATGCTCGGGAAAAAGCCCTCCTTCTTAAGAAGGTCAGCAAAATCGACATCTACATTATCTTTTCCTCCGGTGATCTCGTAGATCTTTACCAGAACCTTATGATACGCATCCATAGAGTTTACGCGGACTAAACTGCAAGGCCGATATTTGATGAGCTGAAGGCAAGTTTGGCGACACCAAGGATCCCGGCATCGTCGCCAAGCTTTGCTTTTACAATAGTAACACGGTCTGCCGGCCGTTTGAACGCTCTTTTCTTGATCTCGCGGTTAAGCGGCTCGATAAATACGTCCCAGCTCTCAGAAGCCCCGCCTCCGATCACGATAACCTCAGGATTCAGGACATTGATCAGGCCGCCAAGAGCCACCCCTAAATAGAAGCCGAACCTGCGAAAAACCTCATTCGCTAATGGGTCGCCGGAGATGGCAGCATTATAAACTTCGAGCGAAGAAAGGTCATTTCCCGACGCGAAGCTTGAATCAGGGAATTCCGACAGGAGTTCCTTTGCCATCCTGACAACGGCCGTTGCCGACGAATATTGCTCCAAACATCCAACGCTTCCGCATCCGCACGGATGGCCAAAGGGCTCAACGCAAATATGGCCGATCTCGCCTGCGGTTCCGTCTATTCCTCGCAAGGGCTTACCGTCGATTATCACACCACCGCCGACGCCGGTGCCAAGAGTGACGCATATCGAACTGTTGAAACCGTGTGATGCCCCTAACCAATTCTCGCCGATCGCAGCTGCATTCGCGTCATTTTCGAGGAAAACCTCCATCCCAAGCAAGCCCGAAACGGCCGATGCGAGAGAAAAGTCGTTCAGCTCGGGCAGGTTCGGTGCGACCAGGACCCGCCCCGCTTCATGATCAAGGACTGCCGGTGCCGCGATCCCGAATGCCGAGATCGAACCATCGCTCCTCGTCGCCTCGATGCATTCGCGAGCCGAACGCACCAAAAGATCGACCACGTCCTCCCTACGCCGGGAGGACGGAGTACTGCTTCGCGAACGATATTTTGTCTCGCCAGTCTCGCCGATAACGGCCATTCGGAGATTTGTTCCACCAAGATCGGCGGCGAGAACCATCTTCTTCATGAGGTAAACCTCTACGGCCTCTTCGGTCTATCGGCCTCAGGGACATTTCGGAAAACGTCCTCAAACTTCGAATAGCCGTCCTTAATGACGGTATCCATCAAATTATCCTTATCAACCGAGAATACATCTAGTAGGATCGCAGGAATCTCCTTGCCGATCGCGTCGTTACGGAACGGCGAGGTTTCGAGCTTCTCGCCTTTCGCCAACTTGATCGCCGCATCGACCGCTCCGCTCGCAAGCGGAATTATCGGCTTATAGACGGTCATCGACTGCCGCCCTTCCGCTATACGCTGCAGCGCGTCAAGTTGGGCGTCCTGACCGGTTACAAGGATCTTTCCGGCAAGACCTTTTTTCGCCAGAGCATTAACAGCTCCACCGGCCATACCATCGTTGGAAACAACGATCGCCTGAATGTTGTCGTTATTCTGCGTCAGCGCGTTCTCGACAAAATTAAGGGCAAGCTCCGGATCCCATCCTTCAATGAACTGCTCTGCCACGATTTTTATGTCCCCGCGGTCAACAAATGGCTGGATGATCGCCATCTGTTCCTTTTTCATTATCGACGCATTGTTGTCCGTCGAAGAACCATAAACCATCAGGTAGTTCCCTTTCGGAACCTTGGCGACCGCGTATTCGGCGATCTTCTTTCCTATCACGGGAACCTGGTGCGATATATAAAGGTCGATCTTGTCTGAATCGATGAGTCGATCATAGCTTATGACCGGGACGTTCTGAGCCTTGGCCTTTTCGACCATCGATGCCGCCTGCTTCGCATTGCTCGGGGCAATGACGAGCACATCAACGCCCTGGGTCAAAAGGTTTTCAACGTCATTGGCCTGTTTCTCAGCTCTGTTGTCCGCGACCGTAATGATGCATTCAACATTCATCTTTTCGCAGTGAGCCTTAAATGCCTCATTGTCACGCTGCCAACGCTCCTCGCGAAGCGTATCCATAGCGAAGCCTATCTTGAGCTTCTTCGGCCCGCCTGATTGTGGCTCACCGCAGGAAATAAGAAAAACTGAGACCGCCGCCAAAGCGACCATCCGCCAAAAAGCCGTTAATCTAATACTTCTCATAAAAACTTCACCGATTAAAGCAAACTTATATAAGGAAATCAATTTGTTGCGACCTCCGCAGAACGGGCCGATTCGGCCGCGGGGCAACTTACCGCCCGGAAGCAATCTGCTGTGCCCAGATCGGCAGGGCTCATTACAATAGCGTTAGGATTTCGTGAAAATGGGTAAAAGATCGAAGAATTGCTTTGCGAACCTGCTTTTCTGTGGTATAAACGGATGCAAGTTCTGAAATTCGACCCAGTTCAATGTGTTTTCGGGAAGCCCTCTCGGGGCGGACACCGCGAAAATCTTTGATAGTGTAAATGTTGACACTGGCCAAGGATTCGTGTAAAACATTGAATGACTTGAATTTCTGTTTAAGTTCTAATTAATTTTGCAATTTCGGGATCAAATTTGAGGAGCACTATGACCGTGAAACCTTTGCTTAAGAAGTCGCTATCCGTTTTCTTGACGACTGCGGTATTTCTTACCTACTCGATGGTTACGTTGGCGAGCACGCCGGCAGTGGCCGGAGAACTCACCGTATCCGGTATCGCCGGAACGGAATCTTTTGTTTCGATCAATGGTGAAGCGGTCAAGTCGAGCCGCTCGGTTTTCTTCCCGGCCGTTATCACGACGCCCGAGAACGCTTCGGCAACCATTTCTTTTGGAAAGGCCGGCGCGATTCGTGTCGAGCCGGGAACAACGGCTTCGGTCAATTTTGACGGACGCAATGTCACCGCAAACCTTTCGAACGGAACCGTCAAGGTTCTTGCTTCTGAAACGGGCGTTGCAGTTGCGATGCCGGATGGTTCGGCTAAGACGGTTCCGGCAGGCGAAACCGCCACCGCAGGCCGTGCTCAGGACGATGACGATGATGACAATGGCGGAGCGGCCTGGTGGCTTTGGGCTCTCGTCTTCGGCGGTGCCGCTGCCGGCATGATCATTGGCGCGACCTACAACTCGAACGAAGTACGCCTCGGCGGAAACAGCACGGTTGTCAGCCCGGTTCGCTGATCTCGATAGAATTCATTTTACCGAAAAGGTATTGTTATTTTTTCAGGGGATTGTCACAGGAGGAAGACATTCAAATGCTCGGCAAGAACATTCTTCGTAAATTTGTAACCGCCATGAACGCGGTAGCAGTCTTGACGGTTTATTCAATGGTCGCTCTGGCCGTTCCGGGTGATGTAACCGGAGAGATCACTGTAAGCGGTCAGGTGACCGTTAATGGCCAATCGGCAGTTTCGAACTCGACCATCGTTTCGGGAAGTTCGGTTGCGACCGGTGCCGCATCGTCGGCTACCGTTAACCTTGGAAAGGCCGGGCGGGTCGAACTGCTCGAAAACACGAACGCCACGATCAATTTTAGCCCGAATGGGATCGTTGTGATCGCCTCTTCCGGAAAGATCCGCGTTGCGAACGCCGCAGGCGTTGCTACCACTGTCACGACAAAGGATGCGACACTGATCGCTTACGCAGGTCAGGCCAACAACTTCCTTGTTGAGATCGAGTGCTCGCATACTCACGTTGATACGACCTCGGGTACGGTGACGCTCCGCGAAGGCAGCTCGGATCGCCAGATCGCAGCCGGCACGTCGGCTACGGCAGGTAGAATGGATCAGCAGGGTTGCGAACCGTGCCTCCGTCCGGGTTCAGCTCCGCCGCTACGCTTTGCAGGATGGCCGTGGCTGATCCTTCTCGGTGCAGGAGCCGCGGGTGCCGCTATCCTTCTCGGTTCGCGCAAGACCGATACAACAATTGGCGGTGGAACCATCGTGGTCAGCCCGACCAGGTAATCTTCTCGTTAGCAGAATTCGTTTTTGAAGTGCGGGTCATTTGAAAAAGTGGCCCGCACTTCTTTGTTTGTCTCTCGCAATTTTCGTAGAATCATAGTTTCGTTCATACATTGATTTATGCACATAGCAGTTATTGGAACAGGATATGTTGGTTTGGTATCGGGGGCTTGCTTTGCCGAATTCGGCGTGGACGTAACGTGTGTTGACGTTGATGCCGACAAGATCGAAAAGCTCAAGAATGGTGTCATCCCGATCTATGAACCGGGGCTTGATCAGTTGGTCGAAAAGAACGTGAAGGCCGGAAGGCTACACTTCACCACCGACCTTGGAACGGCCGTTTCGGGTGCTGAGGTTGTCTTTCTCGCGGTGGGCACACCTCCAAAGGAAGACGGCTCGCCGGACATGAGCTACTACCAGCAGGCGGCTCTCGATGTGGCGAAGGCGATGAATGGTTACAAGGTCCTTGTCACCAAATCGACCGTCCCGGTCGGCACGGGAAAGTGGCTTCGAGACTTTGTATCCGCAAATCTCGAAACAGCCACGGAGTTCGGAGTCGCTTCGAATCCGGAGTTTCTCCGTGAGGGAGCCGCGATCGAAGACTTCATGCGTCCCGACCGCGTCGTGATCGGCAGTAACGAGCAGCGGGCGATCGAGGTGATGAAGGAGCTCTACCGGCCCCTTTATCTGATCGAGACGCCGATCGTGATCACTTCGCTCGAAGCAGCCGAACTTATCAAATACGCCGCGAACGCGTTCCTCGCGACAAAGATCACGTTCATCAATGAGATCGCGAATCTCTGCGACGCGATCGGATGCGACGTCCACGATGTCGCACGCGGAATGGGAATGGACAATCGCATTGGCCGCAAATTTCTCCATCCCGGCCCGGGCTACGGCGGCTCCTGCTTCCCGAAAGATACTCGTGCCCTTACGACCGTTGCGGATCAGTTCGGCGTCGAAACGCGGATCGTTGATGCGGTCATTCTTGCAAACGACCTGCAGCGGCAGGCGATGATCCCTAAGATCGAAAAGCTCGTCGGCGATCTGAACGGAAAACAGATCGGCGTTCTCGGGCTTTCCTTTAAACCCGAGACCGACGATATGCGCGAATCTCCGGCCATCGAGATCGTCCACGGAATGATCGAGCGCGGAGCAAGCGTACGAGCCTTTGACCCGGTCGCTATGGAGGAATCCAGGCACTTCATCAACGGCGTCGAGTATGCTGCCGACGAGTATGACGCGATCAAGGACGCGGATGCGATGGTCATCGTTACTGAATGGAACCAGTTCCGTGCTCTTGATATGGACCGCGTGAAGTCGCTTCTCCGCTCGCCGAAGATAGCGGATCTTCGCAATGTTTACGAGCCTGAAGATATGCGTGAGCTCGGGTTCGAATATGTAGGGGTTGGCCGCTAGGCCTGCCCCTTTTGCCCGCTCGTTCGCTTTGCATATATGGGAACACCAAGATTTCTGGTCACCGGAGGGGCCGGCTTCATCGGCTCGAACCTCGCCGACGAATTGATCCGTCGCGGAGCAAAGCCGATTCTTATTGATAACTTCGCGACCGGCTTCCGGGAAAATCTGGACGAGATCGCCGGTGATTTCGAGTTCGTTGAGGGCGATATCTCCGACCGCGAACTTCTCGCAAAGATACTTCCGGGCATCGATACCGTCTTCCACCAAGCAGCTTTGCCAAGTGTACCGCGCTCGGTTGCGGACCCGGCCGAAACTCACAAGGCATGTGTTGACGCCACATTCGATCTTTTGTTGGCGGCCCGCGATGCCGGTGTCCGCCGGTTCGTTTACGCTGCATCAAGCTCGGCCTACGGCGACCAGCCGACCCTGCCAAAGGTCGAGACCATGCGGCCTGATCCGCTTTCGCCCTATGCTGCGGCGAAACTGACCGGCGAGCACTACTGCCGCGTCTTCTCGCAGGTTTACGGCCTCGAGACCGTTTCGCTCCGCTACTTTAACGTCTTCGGCCCGCGGCAAAATCCTTCATCGCAGTATTCCGGTGTCATCTCACGGTTCATTGATGCCTTCATGCGGGGCGGCACGCCTGTCATCTATGGCGACGGCGAGCAGACCCGTGACTTCACGTTTGTCGCCAACGTCGTCGATGCGAACATCAAAGCATCGGAAACGGATAAGGGAATCGGCGAGGTTATGAACGTTGCCAATGGCGAGCGGATATCGCTCAACGACCTCGTCGAGGTGATGAAAAAGATCTCTGGCAGGGATGATGTCGTCGCCGACTTCCAGCCGGAACGAAAAGGCGATGTGAAGCACTCGCAGGCGGATAACCGAAAGGCGATCGAGTGCCTCGGTTACACGAAGCTTGTTGGGCTCGAGGAAGGGCTGGTGCGGACCATCGACTGGTGGAAGAGTAGCCGCTTTTCAAAGTAAGGCCGTTAAACCGGAAGCAAACAAATGCCGCCCTGCCATCCAAGCACGGCGGCATTTTCATTTTTCAATAGTCCTATTCGCCCACGACGAAAACGTCATCGGCAACATCACCGTTAACGCTGATCTCCCGGGCCTTGAAGTTTGCGTACACCGTAAATTGATCAAGATCGAACCGCTGAACGTAACGCTCGGGGACAAGTACGCCGTCGACAAGCTTAAGCCTGTCGATCTCGGCCGAAGTAGTTACCGACCGCCCTCCGACCGTGTATACCGACTCAAAGCTCTTGACCTGATTGCTCTTTGCGTCAAGAAAGAAATCTGTTTGATAGCCTTCAGGCGAGGTCACTCGAAACCCCTTCCGTTTTTTCTTATTGTCCGGTATGGCTGTCACCACGAAGCCGGTCTCTCCGATGCGTTGAAGAACCGGAAACCCTATCCGATTGACCGGCGGAAGGGTAAACCCATTTTGTATCGTCGAGGTGGTCTTCGTTCCATCGTTCGCCTGCCTGATCGGCTGAAACGGATTATTCAGCTCGAACCTGTACCGGTCGCCTGCGAAAATTGTTACAAACGTGGCTGGAATCGCCTGCGGGAATTGAGAGGTCGTAATATCGACCCCGCCGGTAACTACCAGTGTCTTCATCGTGCGGAATTTTTCGCCGCCGTGAGCCTCGACCGCCAACCGGGCGAGCTCACGCTCAGCGGCAAAATCACCTGCCGGTTGTGCCAACGCTCCCGCCGCGAAAAAGAGCAAAAGAAGACCCAATGAAAGGAACCTTGTATTCATAACTAAAAAATACAGCGTCAACGACCAAATAAAAAGACGACGGGCCCGCAAATGTGAGCCCGTCTCCGTTTTCGAAATTACACGGATGCTACCAGCTGAAGCGGGCCTGCAGCGAGATGCTGCGGTTGTTCGATCCGCTTCCGCCGAATCCGCCAAACCCGCCGAATCCACCCTGCGTCCGGGTGAACTGGCCAAAGCGGGATGAAGCCAGATTGCTGATCGGCGAGGCGAAGTTCACCGTATTAAACAGGTTCGTGAACTGGACACTAATGTTCAGATTGTACGGGCTGCGGCCGTCGCCGCCGCCAAAGCCTCCGAAACCGCCGCGTCCGCCTCCGCGTCCACCCATTCCCGGAAATCCGCCGCCGCGAGGACCACCGCCGCCGCCCGTCTGTGCCCGGTCGTTTGCAGGCGTCGCCGTCTTACCGAACCCGAAGTTCTTGCTAACACGCAGGTTCACATTGAAGAACTTCGGTCCGTCGGCGAAGTTTCGCGGAATGATCGCGTTCGGATCGAACCCTGAAACATCGCAAAACGAATTCGTCAGGCCGAGTTCCCCGCATCGCGTGGCAAGTTCGCCATACGTCGGCCGTTCGTTCGTCAGGCCGTCGCCATTCAGGTCAACGCCACGCGTGATGTTGAACGGAGCCCCAGTATTGGCTGTTACGAACGGATTGAGCGAAAACTGCCACGGCAAAGAGACGTTACCGCCGAAAACGAAATTGTGTCGAACGTCCGAGCCCGACCGGCCATATTCGCCCGAAAGGTCATACGAATATGCCGGGAAACTGAATGCACCATCGGAATCGCCCTTCGTAAACCCGAGCGAATAGTTGCCCCAGATCGAGATCCTCGGAGTGATGTTCGCACGGATGTTCGTGAAGATCCGGTTCTGGTTAAGCACGCCGCTCGACTCGTACTGATAGATGTCGCCCGAGAGCGGATCCGGTCGCGGAGCATCAAGACAATTCACCTGCTCAGGACAGATCGGAGCGTTGATGTTTCTTGCCCGAAGAACATGCCAGGTTCGCGACCCAATGTAAAAGACCGATACGGTCGTGTTGAATGGCAGCTGCCGCTCAACGCCGAGGGCCACCTGAGCCATATACGGCGACTGCAGCTCGGGCGAAATGGAACGGATCGTGTTCGACTGCGGAAGAGCGGCAAGGATCTGGGCCGCAGTTGGCACATTTGTGACCCCGTCAACCGTAAACACGGCCTGCTGCAAAAGAGCTATTGCCGCGGCCCTTCGAACCGGATCCGGATCGAAGCTATTTACCAACAGGCTGAGCTGCTCGGAACCGTTAAATCTCCGTGCCTGCAGCGTCAGGTTCTCGCCAAATCGGTCGTAGAAAATACCGAAACCGCCCCGAATCACCGTCTTCGGTGCGCGGGCACCGCCGGCTCCGGGCGACCACGCAAACGAAAGCCTCGGTGCAAAATTCAGGCTGTCCTTGATGTTCGTTTGGTTCTCGTAGCGAAGGCCAAAACTCATTGTGAAGCCCGGGCTTATCCGCCAGTCGTCAGTGATGAACAGGCCAACATCCGTCTGCGATACCTTTTGTTCCGGATTGCCGGTCGTGAGCGAAAACGAAACGGGAATATCATTGCCCAGGATCGCATTTCGATAGCTATCGAGATTGATAAAAGAGAAGCTTCCCCCGAAGTTGTTCTCGGAGCGGTCCCGCAATGTAAGCCCGCGAAGCCGCACGCCAAACTTGATCGCGTGCTCCGAGTTCTTGCCTAGTGAAGTTGTCGTGTAATTCTGAAGCTCCCACGAGGTTTCCTTGTTGAAGCTTAAGCCGATCTGAGCACCGCCGCCGACAAACGCTGAGCCGACATTGACGGTCGGGATCGAATTATCACCGATCTGCTCTCTATTCTCCCAATCGATCTCAAAACGCGTCTCGTTGATCGTTGTCGGATTGATGATCATCGTCTCCGTTACGCGGAATTCGTTCTCCGTATAGGTCGTCTCGAAGGCCCGCGAAGGGAGCGTCAGGTTGCCGAGGCCCTGGTTCTCAGACTTCGCATTCGTGTAGCTATAACGAAGCTGAAGCGTGTTGTTGTCGTTGATCTGGTAGTCGAACCGCGGGCTGATCGAGAACCGACGCGTCGGAACCTGAACATCCTGCTGAAACGGCACCACGTTCAAATTGGCGTCCAACACCTGAGCATTGATGATCGTGTTGGCATCGATGTCACGATTGTTGATATCGACGAAGAAGGACGACTTGCCCTTCTGAACCGGGCCCGAAAAGTTTCCGCCAAAGAAGCGGGTTTGGCCGGGTGCACGGTTCAATGCGAACGGATTTCGCGAATTGAACCGCGAATCGTTGAAGTTCATGAACGCGCTGCCGCGGAACTTATCCGCACCGGGCCGAGTAAGGATCTCGATCCGGCCGAAGCCTAGCCGGTCAAATTCAGCCGAAAAAGGATTCTGGTTGATGCGGATCTCGCGGATCGCTTCGCGCGGAGGAAGCCGGCCGCCAGTGAAGCCATCGATGTAGATCTGTCCGCCGTTAGGGCCTGCCGAAGGGCCTGCAAGTGCCTGCAGAGCGGCCTCAAGTTCGTCCGGGTCATCCGGAAGGGCTTCAAGGTCCTCTCCCTTGAGCACCGTGGCGCTAAGGTTCGCATTCGGGTCGGTCGAAACCTGATTCGAGGTATCGACGTCAACCTGTTCCTGTACGCCCTCTACGGTCAACGGAACCGTAAGCTCCGTCCGCTGTCCGGCCTTGATCTCGACCTCGTTGTTCTCGTAAATTGCGAAGTTCGGTATCGCGACCCGGACCGTATAAATTCCCGGGGTAAGGCCGCTGACGGTGAACTCACCGCGTTGGCTGGTCGTCACCGTTCGGACACGGCCCTCAGGGTTTACGACCGTAACCGTAGCTCCGACAACCGCCGCACCGAGTTCGTCCTGCACCTGTCCGGTAACGCTTCCCTGCTGCTGGCCGAAAGCGGTGACTGCGCATATCGCGACCGCCAGCAAACTTGTTAATGATCTTTTCAATAAATGCATAAGTGGTAGTCCTCAGAAATATGTCCTCGTCCCCACTGCAACTTCACTTGGAGAGAGTGTTAAAGTGCTCTAAAAAATTAGTTATCAAACCCTTCAAGACCCGGGATCGAAAATCCGCCGCTGACCGCTCCGCGGCCCCCGCGCTGGCCCTGTGCCGCTGCCGCCATTTGAGCAGCCCTTACAAAAGGCTCGACGCCGGCAAGAAGCTTTATCGCCGTCACGCGGTCGGTCTGGCCGTTCCTCGTACTCGAAACCGCGATCATCGAACCAACGGTGATATCACCGAGCGTTATCGCCGGCATCCGTTCGAACATATCGTCGATCCCGCCTCTCGGTCCGCCGCCCATTCCCGGACGACCCGGCCCGCCTTGTCCCGGCCCCGCCCCGGCAGGACGAGTTCCCTCTCCGCCGCCCGGACGCTGGCCGCCGGCTCCCGGGCCTGCCCCCGGAGCACCGCCGCCTGCCATACCGGCCAATCGCTGGGCCATTTCTTCAGGAAAGCGCTTCATCGTCGAACCGCTGCCGACCTGAACAACAATGTCCTTCTGGGTCTGCAGGTCCGTGATCGTTATCTGGTTCGTTGCGGTATCGATCGATTTGACCGTTCCGGCGACAGTTTGAAATGCCCCGGTCAGAATCTCTTCAGCAGCGAAGCTGAGTCCGTCCGGGCCGCGGTCGCCGACCGCACGAAGCATATCACCCGCCTTAACGCCCTCAAGGCTGCCTGCGACCGCTTCGCTGTAGCGAACCGAGTTTGGCGCATAACGCTTGAAGGTAGCTCCATCCTTGGGGTTCACGACGACGTTCGTCGAACCCATCAGGCCGCGAACCTCGATAGTGATCTGTTTCGTCGCCGGATTTACGCTCGCTACACGGCCCGAGATTCCCCGCGTCGCCCATCGCTCTATATCCTGCTGCTGCTTTCGGGCGATATCCGACTTGCTCATTTGGTAAACCGCCCGTGCCGCAAATTCTGTCCTGTCTGCGTTATAAAAGCCCGAGATCACAAGACGATCGCCTTGGCCGATCTCCGAACGCTCGGTCGGAGTTGCGGCAGTTATGCTTGGCCTCTCCGGCGGAACGCGTTTGAATTCGGTTGATGCTCCAAATGTGACCTTCGTCGTTCCCTTATCGTTCTTAAGCTCGAGTCCGGAATCGGAGATCGAGGCCACCTCCCCGGTGAGATATGAAGGCTTCGGCGCATCCTGCGCGAATGCGGTGAAGAGGACTGCCGAAGCAAAGAGAATAAAGAGTGTGCCTAATAAACTAAAACGCATAAAATGATCGGTCGAATATTGCGACCGCCTAACTTGTTCGTTAGCATCCGAGCAATGGATGCCTTCAAAGTTGATTATGACGTAAATATTTTGGCCTAGGTTCACCAAAATATGTAAAGAATTGTAAAACGTAACACTTACGGGTTTTAAGGCTGGCCCCAGACACGCTGAACGCGCCCGGTTGCGACGAGTCCGATGCCGCCAATGAAGAGGGCAAAAGCGGCCATTGTCCAAAGGTAGGGAACGGAAAGAATGATGGTCCAGGCAAGCACTCCCAGGAGGATCGCTGCTGGTTCGGAACGCGCGATGCTGATCCCAAGATACTTCTGGATCGCTTTCCCGAGACTGACTTGCAAAACGATGCGGCCAAAGACGTATGCGAGCAGCAAGAGCACGAATGCCATCAGGCTGACGACCGCACCAAGGTAGTCCGGCATATATCTGAGCGAGACGACAACGAACAGGCCAAAAAGTGCGAATAAGCCGCCGCCGATACCGAACACTTTGAGCGGAGTGAGGTTCGTTCTTGCGATCGCACGGCTGACCGAGCCCGGTGCGAGCGAAACGAACGTGAACGTTACGATGAACCAGAACAACGCCGAAAGGGCGCGCTGCGCAAAAAATGCCGGCGTAAAGGCAGGCGAAAAGATCTGAGACGGGTTCTTGGCCAGGTCTCGGAATTCTTCCTCGAACATTCCGAAGACCACCGTTTCCTTATCCGGGCCGCGGAGCGGTTCCGCACTTTCCGGACGATAGGAACCGCCGATCACGATAACGGCACCGCCGATCTTGGAATCGTGCTTTTGCACCACGGAGCCGCCAAGGGTCGCAACATCAGACTCGACCGTTCCTTCGACCACGACATCGCCGCCCCAAGAGAAGACCTCTTTAGCCTTTCCGCGGACAACGACCTTCTTGCCGAAGGAGATGACATTCATCTCCGGCGCGTTCTCAATAATAAGTGTCTGCCCGTCGTCCTCCTGAGAGAACGTGATCATGTTGACGGCCCGGGCTTCAAATGACAAAAACGCAAAAAGCCCCGCACAAAGCAGTGCGGTGAATAACAGCCTTTTGGTTTTTGCAGAGATCAGCATTTGAAAACTTTCAATTTGCGGTATCGCCGGAGCGGTTTTGCCGAACCCTCAGGAGCAGCAAACCCATTGCTGCCATGATCATCACGATGATCGGTACGAGCATCGGCTGATCAACTACCGGAGCCGTTGCAGACCTGATGATCACCGCAACCGATACTCCGACGCTATATACCAGATGAACCGCTGCAAGCGCGATCACGCCGATCTTCTCGATCGCGATTCCGACGAAAGGTATTCCTTGCCCACCCGCGGCCATAACCGCGGCCACGGCAACACATAGTAAGCCGGAAACGATAGCAACTGCCCGCAGAGTATTTGATCGGTCCCCGGTTCCGACCACCGTACTCTCAGCCGTTACCGCGACCCGTCTCGCAAAATCTTCCGGAAGCGGTACTGCAGGCTCGCTCACAAGTGAGTGATCAAGCATTCCCGCAAACACCTTCTCGCTGTTCACCGTTTCCCGACATTCGGCACAGGTGTCCAGATGAGCCTCGAAGGCCATCAACGCCTCAGGCGAAAGCAGCCCATCCAAATATGCGTAAACGGACTCCGGCCCGCAGACCGATGCCCCGCCTTCGGAAACAAATTGTTTGTTCTCCGCTTCCACGTGTTCGCAATGTCGAATGGTTCTTTAGGCTGAAAAGCCCCTGGCTTCGAGCAGGCCGCGCATCATTTCACGTGCACGGAAAAGCCGGTTCTTTACTGTCCCGAGAGGAAGCTCCGTGACCTCGGCTATCTCATCGTAGCTCAGGTCACGGCCGTGCCGAAGAACTATCAATTCCCGATAGGCTACGGGGAGTTCGGCGATGACCGCTTCGATCTCTGTCCGCCACTCGCTTAGCTCCCTGAGCTTTTCCGGCGAGGGCTTCTGGCATTCGACCTGCAGTTCATACGCACCATCGGCGTTCTCGGTTTCAAGGCTGAAAGTATTTGCGGAATTTCGCCGCATGTGGTCAATGGCGGCGTTGTGGGCGATACGATAGATCCACGTCGAGAACTTGAACCCTGAATCAAAGCGGGCAAGTGAATTGTGGACCTTGATGAAGACCTCTTGGCTTACGTCCAGGGCGGATTCGTAATCGCCAAGCATTCGGTAAACGTAGCCGACGATCGGCCTTTGATACCGGCGGACAAGTTCTTCAAAGCTGCCTTCGCCGCCGCGAATCGCGTCGCGGACAAGCTCGGCGTCAGCGAGAACGGTCGCAGGATCTGCAAAAGAAAAAGCCGCCATAGACGTTAGAACGTCATATTGACAGCTAAAGTTCGGAATAATCAAGTTGGAGCGGAAACTTTTTTCTGCCTGCGTGTGCCCGAGGTCAATTGTGGCCAAGCGAAGCGAGGCCCGCGGGAGCCGCCAGAACATCGAACGGCAGGGCTCGGTCAACGCTCTGAAAGCCGACATCACCTGGCGAAAGAACCTCAAGCGAACGGCCGAGAGCCTCCTTTGCGGCAGCCTGCAAATGGGAATGCTCAAGCCCCGAACCGAGTGCGAGGACACGCGAAAGGGCAGAGTCGCCCTCGGCCCCGAAGCGATCATTGTAGAAAAGCAGCAACCGATAAACCTCGTCGTCGATCTCTTCTGGCGAGCACGTCACCGACCTAAGAACTGAAGGCTCGCCGCCGCGAAGGAGTATCGCCGTAAAGCCGTCGTCCTGCGAGCTGATTAGAAGCGAATCGCCAAACATCTGCGGGCCACTGAGCCATTCTGTCTCGGCAACCGGCTTCGGCAGGATCAGCCCGGCAAGGATCCCCATTTCTTCAAATACCGATTCGTATTCGTCGATCACCGTAAGCCGTACCGCTGTTGCAAAATAGCGGCTGCGGCCATCGCCCTCGGCGGCTATCTTTCGCCGG
Source organism: uncultured Chloracidobacterium sp. (assembly GCA_964526245.1). GTDB lineage: Bacteria > Acidobacteriota > Blastocatellia > Pyrinomonadales > Pyrinomonadaceae > OLB17. Next base: position 26,244 of record CAZGLZ010000008.1, read on the forward strand.
TTCACTCGCAGCTCGCGGGCCGGCAGGCCGAACATCTGCTCGGCTTTCCATTCGAGGATCTCTTCGCTGTTGCCTTTCCCGCCATTCTCGACCGTCAGGATCGCCGAGCGGGCCGCCTGCGGCGGAAGCGACACCGACCACCGCTTGGTGCCTAATAATCCCGCACCGGTCATCGCCTCGGTGATCGCGGCACGAAAGCCGGCGGTGTCAAGAATGTTTCTTTCTGTGAATGAGGGTTCAAGTACGCTGCCGGCAAGCGGGACTATCGCCGCACCGCGGATCGCGAACGAACGCCGGCCATTGCGGCTGACCTCGACCGCGGAAACGCTCGACCGCTCAATACCTAAAGCGGCCTTTGGATAACTCGGTTCTGTAAGAAATGACAACATCCTAAAGCTATTCCCGCCACGCGATCAATATTCCCGATATGCCTTGCCGTCTGCATCGCGGCCATCGGCCCGGCTTTTGACGTCCTTGAGCCCTTGGGCTCCGTCGCCCTTGAGCGGATCATCGCCGGCCACCTCGTCCCACTCCTGCGTTTCGGTGATCGGATCGTATGGCACTTCACGCAGGTAGTTCAGCTCGACAAGTTCATCGATTGATGCCGGAAGCCGGCCCTTGTCCGCACCAAATTGATCGATCGCCCGCCGCATCTGCCAAAGATTCTCTTTCAGCACGGTTTCGCGAGCCTGCTGAACGCTCCGCTGATAGGTCGGGATCGCCACCGAAAGCAGAATGATCAGGATGAACATCGCGATCATCAGCTCGAGCAGCGAAAAGCCGCCCTGCCGTCGCAACCTGGGCCTTTGCTGTAACTTACCAGTCACTATATTTATCTCCGGCAAGCGAGGTCTCATTTGAGGCCGACCGCACATCGAATACATTGACCGAGTCCCAAGAATCGTCGCCCGGCGGCTGATATGACGACCTCAGCTTCCAATCCTTCTGGCCCGTCATCGGGTCGATCGGAAGTTCTCTCAGATAGACCTTGGTCACTTCTTCCGTCTCGGTGCTGTTTATCTCCGTTGCTTGCCGCGTGCTGCCGCCAAGTCCGCCGCCGCCCGTGAGGCTAATGCCTCGCTGTTTGACGCGGACGCCGTCCACAAGCACCTCCAGGCTCGGCGGGTATCGGTCGAGGTTCTCCGAATCGAAGATCGTGCAATCGTCTATCACCACACGGCTCCGCGGGTCGGTCGGCACTTGGGCACCGGCTTGCGGCCCGCGGGTTGGATTTCCTGTAGTGATCGCACCCTGAGGGCAAGCCCCGACAGAGTCCCGCTTAAATTCATCGATCGCCGAGCGGATCATCCGCAGCGTTTCCCGCAGCCGCACTTCCTTCTGCCGCTTGTACGCGTTCTGAGCAAGCGGCACCGTTCCCATTACAAGAACCGCCAGGACCGTTAGCGTGACGATCAATTCGAAGAGCGTGTAGCCACTCTCCGGCCCTCTTGAATTGGTGAAACGCGTACGCATCTGCTATTTGATGATCGAAAGGCTTCGGCCGTCGGCCGCGATGACGTTCATAACATCCCGCTCAAAGCTCATCAATGCCGGACCGTCCTGAAGGGCTTCGATCTCGATGATCGCAAGCGTCCCGCTCGAACGGAACAGCTCGCCCGAGTCACCGCGAAGCGAGACATATAGCTTGCCGTTCTGGTTAAGGAACGGTGCCGCCGGCGTTGCCGACCGCGGCCCGAAGACCTCACCGAAGATAACGGAACGGACCGCGATACGCTGCTCATCGAACGAAAGTCCGAGAACGGCAGAATTGAACGAACCGGCCGCCTCGATCAACACCGGGATCCGATAGATCTTGCCCATTTCGAGGCTCGGAAGATCAGCCCCAAAGGTGATCCGTGCGTCACGTTCTCCCATCGCCGACTTGCTTGGCTCGGTTTCCGTGACGGCCTTTGTTTCGGTTGTCGGAGCAAAAGTATTCGCTGTTTGACGTAGGTTCAACTCCGCCGGATTTGTGTCGATCCGCCGCAATGCCGGAACTTCGGACGAAGGCGTTGCTTCGGTCCGCGGGGTGTCAACGGCAACGGCCGTCGAAGCCTTTTCCCCAGCCGGTTCGGGTAATGCCGAGCGAACATAGTTCGGAGCATCGGTCACAGCCTGATCCGCAAGCTGTACGTCCGAGTTCTTCGGCAGCCGCCTGACCGATGCGAGATATTCATCCCGCTCTTCCTGAATTAGCATCGCCTCAAGAGAGCCGCCCGTCGGCGTCGCAACGCTTCCGGTGGGCCGTTCGACCTCGTCGTCCGGAACGATGGCAGGAGCACGAATAACACGCGGCGTGACCGCGATGACGATATCCACCTGCCGGTTCTCTTTGGTCGGGGCGGTGAAAAGCCGTCCGAGGATCGGGATCAGCCCGACGAGCGGCAAGCCCGAACGCCCACGCGACTCCACACCCTGCGCAACGCTCGCCAGCAGCAAGGTCTTGTTGTTCTGCACGCGGGCAGTTCCCTTGATCGTCCGCTCGGTAAAGACCGGATTATCGAACGTGCCGCCGGCAACGTCCTTGGACTCGATCTCCATCGCGACCTGAACGTCCTGATTCGGGAAAACGATAGGCTTGAACTTAAGCGTCAGGCCGACCTGCTCATAGTTGATCACGTCGCCGACAAAGTTGTTGTTCGGATTCTGGCCGCCTGTGCTCTGTATCGGAGCAAAAGAGGCCGTACGTACCGGCACCCGCTGTCCGATCCGGGCCGAGGAATCCTCGTTGTTGAACGCGTGTATCTGTGTTGAAGCAAGCAGTTTAGTATTAGTTTTCGTCTGTAAGGCGGCGATCGTACTTACCGGAAGGCCGATCGCAAGGCTTGCCGATCCAATGTTCGGAAACCTCATTCCATTCGTGATATTTCCGGTCGTTCCGGTTCGGGCGAATGGTAAGCCAATGCCACCAAGATTCAGCAGGGTCGCATTGTCGCCCGCGGTTCCGATCTGGTTACCGAACTGAAGAAGGTCATTCTTATTGACCTCGTAGATCGCAACGTCCATAACGACCTCGGCACGGTCTTTATCGAGCGACTGGATCAGCTTTCCGATCAGCGCGACGTTCTCGGCCGTATCTCGGACGGTAACGCTGTTCGTCGCCGCATCCTCGAGGACGATGGTCTGCGTGCGGCCCTGTTGAGCCGGGATCGCGGTCTGGATAACAGCCTTTATATCTTTCGGGCTCGCATTCGCAAGGAAAAATGTTCTTAAGACAAGCTGCTGGAGCAAGGCTCGCCGAGCATTATCCGCAACGAGGATCGTCCGCGGCCCGACCTTCTGAAAGAAAAGATTCTCCTGCAAAAAAATGTAGTCAAGAGCACGAGCCGCAGTCACGTTCTTAAGCTCGATGCGAACCGTCCGCGTTGCAAGCTGCTGCGATCCGGTATCGAAAAGCACGTTAAGGTCAAGGTCCTTCGCGAGTTCGCGAATGATGAACTGAAGATTAACGCCGCTCGGGAAAGGCAAGTCACGCAGCTTCTCCATCTGTTGCGGCAACTGGAACCCTTGCGGCATCGTCGGGTCGCCGCCGGTCTGAACCAGCCTCACATCGCCTTCGGCCGGCTTCTTCGGCCCGCCCATGGCTTCCTCCTGAAGCCGAACCATCCGTGCCATTTCGGAACGCGCAAGCTCATTCACCGGGTCAAACCCGTAAGCCTTTCGAAACGCGATATACGCCCCTTCGTAATCCTTTTGCTCTGCCAAAAGACGGCCGCGCTTCATATACATCTGCGAGGCGTTAAACAGCGCTCGCACAAGATGAAGGCGATATTCAGGGTTCTTCGGGCTATCGGCAACTGCCAAAGCGAACGCTTCCGCCGCCTTGTCCCATTCCTCGGCCACCTCGTGCCTCATGCCTTCTTTGAATTTCTTCTTCCCGTTACCTGAGGCAAGAGCCGGAACAGGTGCAAGCAAGGCAAGCAGCAGCAGTAATGTAATAGGTGCACGAAGGCGAGCTAAAGCACTGATTCTTCTCATCTTTTGTTCCTCGAACAAGCCGCCGAAAGTGCGGCCGTCCTGTTTACACGAAAGCGAACGGAAAAAGTTCCATTTTCGGGCACGGCCGGTGAAATGCCCTTCCCGAGATTTTCTGCTTTAATGCCCGAAAATGCAAGAGTTAAGTGGTTTGAATGTCGGCACTGACGGCCGTCCGCTCGGTGGTCAGGCTATCAAGTGCCCGCCGACTGATGACCGTTATGACGATCATCGCCGCTATCGTCGCGGCGATCCCAAAGGCGAGAAAAAGAACATCACCGCGGTCCTGAAGGTCGAGTTCGGAAAGGCCGGACCCGACAAAAACAACCGCCGCCGACCGAGGAAGCATTCCAAAAAAGGTACCGATCAGATACGCATAGACCGGAACTCGAGCCGAAGCCATCAAGAAATTCGTGAGCGAGAAAGGCATTACCACGGAGAGCCTCAGCAGGAAAATGATCGAGAGCGTCCGAGCCGGGCTTTCCCGGAGCAACGCGTGATACACGGCCGCGGAACGCGGGTGCTTTTCAATGATGTCCGCAAATCGCCGCGAACCGATCCTTCTGTAAACAAGAAACGACAAGAACCCTGCCCCGAGAATTCCGCAGATCAGTACCGTGATTCCCGGGAGAAAACCAAAGGCGAACCCGCCGACGATCCCGATGACATTGGTCGGAAGAAGCGAAAGCCCACAAAAGGCTACAACGCCCAGGAGGTAAAGGGCAATTCCGCCGATCGACTCTGCCTTGAGCCAGTTACCTACGGGCACAAGGAAAGCGATAAGGAGTGTGCTTCCGAGCACGGGCAGAAACGCCGCGACGAATGCCATCGGCGTCAGATGCCCCAGTTCCTTGAGAACCTTCTTTATTCGACTAAGTAAGGCTGTAATCGCGACCTCCCGAGGCCCTGTCCGCTCGCAGAAGTGACCGCCGCAGAACGTCAAGTGCTGCCTGGCTTGCACGCCAGCGAATAATGTATCGGTCGCCCGGCAGTACAATTCTCACCGAGCGCACGCCGCCCGCATTTGCGATTCCGATAAACACCGTCCCAACCGGCTTTTCTTCCGTGCCGCCGCCGGGCCCGGCTATCCCGGTAACAGAAACCGCATGGTCGGCCCCCGATCGCTCAAGCATTCCCGCCGCCATCGCTTCCGCCGTTTCCGCGCTTACTGCGCCGTGGGTGTCGATCGTGTCAGCCGGGACACCAAGCACCCGCGTCTTGGCGGCGTTGGAATACGTGACCGCCCCTTCAAGAAAATAATCCGAAGAACCGGCGACCTCCGTTACGCGGCGGCCGATCAACCCGCCGGTGCAGCTCTCGGCAAGTGCCAGCGTCTCATTACGCTCCCGCAGCATCCGGCCGACGACCTCTTCCATCGCCTCGCCGTTAGTGGAGAACACGGCATCGCCGAGCTCGGCAACGCTTCTTTCCACGAGTTCGTCCAGCACCTTGTCCGCAGATGCGGCGTCCTCGGCACGAGCATAGAAATGGACCTGCACCTCGGTCTTTGTAAAAAGAAGCGCGGTCCGCACGCTCTCGTATTTCTGATAGATCGGAGCGATCTTTTCATCCACCGCAGATTCGCCCAGTCCTGCGACCATCAGCACCCGCCGCCGCACGATCATTCCGTCGCCAAGCCTTTCAAGCCGCGGCCGGACGTGCGTCTCAAACATCGGTTGAAGTTCCCGAGGCGGCCCGGGAAGCACGACGAGCGTACGGCCCGCGTCCTCAACAAAAAGCCCCGGAGCCGACCCGTTCGGGTTCGCCAGCGGCTCTGCACCTTCGATCACAAAAGCCTGCCGGACATTTATCTCCGGCATCTCGCGGCCGAACCGCCGGAACCGCTCACGGAGCTCCGCCTCAAGCTCCGGCCGGTGAACAAGTTCGCGGCCAAGTGCTTTTGCGGCGACCTGCCTGGTGATATCGTCCTCGGTCGGCCCGAGCCCGCCGGTCGTGATCACTACATCCGAACGCTTCAGGGCGTCCTGGATAGCCTCCTTAAGGCGCGGTTCATCGTCGCCGACGATCGTTTTCAGCATCACGCTGATGCCGATCTCGCCTAGCTTTTCTGTCAGCCAAAGGCTGTTGGTGTCCGTTTTCTCAGGCGTCAGAAGCTCCGACCCAACGGCTATGATCTCCGCGCTACGCATCTCTTGCTAGTCCTTATAGATTTCCACGACCGGCTTGCCTTCGGCGTTGATATACGCTCGATACATCCCTTCAGAATTGAAAGAGACGCCGATATTGCCGAATTTATCGATCGCGATCACGCCGCCGTCGCCGCCAAGGTTCTGCAGCTTCGTCTTGATCACTAGATCGGCCGCCTGCTGAACGGTCATCGCCCGGTACTCCATCAGCGAAGAGATGTCACGGGCGACCGAAAGCCGAATGAAGAACTCGCCCCAGCCTGTCGCCGAGACCGCACAGGTCGCGTTGTTCGCATAGGTTCCTGCACCAATGATCGGTGCGTCGCCGACCCGGCCAAAGCGCTTGTTTGTCATCCCGCCGGTCGAGGTTCCCGCCGCCAGGTTACCGTCCTTATCGAGAGCAACAGCACCGACCGTCCCAAATTTGTTCGCCGGTTTCTCGGCCTCGATCAGCTTGCCGTGGTCTTTGCTTTTCTCTTCTTTCTCCTTTTCTTCTTTCAAGATCTTTTGGAGTGCGTTCCACCGCGATTCGGTCCAGAAATACTTCGGATCGACCAGTTCCATTTTCTGCTGCTCGGCAAACTTTTCCGCACCGGCCCCGACCATCATCACGTGCTCGCTCTTTTCCATTACGGCCCGGGCGAGCGTGATCGGATTTCGAACCCGCGTCAGGCCCGCGACCGCACCTGCACCGAGCGTCTTGCCGTCCATTATCGAGGCATCGAGTTCATTCTTACCCTCGTTCGTAAAAACCGCTCCTTTGCCCGCATTGAATAGCGGCGAATCCTCGAGTATCCGGATCGCGATCTCGACCGCGTCAAGGCTCGATCTTCCCGCCTGCAACGCCTTGTAACCGGCCAAAACTGCTTCCTCAAGCTTTGCCCGATATTCCTTCTCGCGTTCAGGCGAAAGCGAACCTCGCGAGATAACGCCGGCGCCGCCGTGGATCACGAACCCGAGCCTCGGATTCTGCGGGCCTTGAAGTTGTTTCACTTCGGTTCCCGCTGATTTCTGTGCAAGAAGAATGGTTGGATTGAGTAAGAGAACTGCGACGAACAGGTAGCCAATGAGTCTTTTCATTTTGATCTTCCTCGAAAGTTAAAGTGCACTCAGATTACCACATCATCTGTGCAACTTTCCCTCGAGCTCCGGAAGTTCGGCAAGTTGTTCGGCCTCTAGGATGCACCAAGGCGAAAGCTCTGTGTCTGGCCGGCGGGCATCGGCCAGGAACTCGTCCCACGGCTGCCAGCGGACGGCCGCGACTTCCTCCGGATTCGGCTGCGGCTCTTTGTCCGTGAAGCCGATGAAGACCGGGCAGATCTCGTTCTCGACGATGCCGTTCATCTCGGCGATGTATCTGAAATCCGGTAGGGCAAGTATCAAACCGATACCGGAAAGCCCGAGTTCATACCTCACCCGCCGCTTCGCCGCGGCCGCAACCGTCTCGTGAAGCATTACGTGGCCGCAGCAAGAGTTTGACCAAATGCCCGGCCAGGTCTTCTTCCCAAAAGCTCTCTGCTGGAGCAGCAGCTCGCCCTTTGAATTGAATAGAAACACCGAAAATGCTCGGTGGAGTTGCGTGTAACCATTGTGAGCGATCAGCTTTTGCTCGGTCCGTATCGGGTTATTGTCCTCATCGACCAAGACGACCATGTCGTCAAACCGGTAATGGAACCGGCGATAGATGACCACCATCCCGAAAACTAGAAGCGTTCCGAGCAAGGCTGGTTCCTCCATCGAGGCGAAAAACGCGAAAACCGCCCAGAAAAAGACCGTGAAGATCGAACTGATCGAAAGCTGGACCGGCGTCGGCAATAGCGGCCGGAAACGTGCGACCATTACCTCGATAAGCACAGCGCCGATAAATCCCGAAAGCAGCCATCCGGCAAAATTGGACCAAGGGACGCCGTAGAACCAACCGCCCTCAGGATACTTCCAGAATCCGAGATAGACCGCGCCGGGGTCGAGGACGACATCGAAAAGTGTCAGCAGCACCGGAATAAGAATCAGCCGGGCTATTCGCGAACCGGATATGTTTCTCGCGATCGCATACGCGCCGAGTGCAAGCGGCGTCCATGCAAATGCCACCGTCCATGGTGCGTAGCCAAAAAGCCGATAGCCGAGGTGCTCGGCGTAAGCGAAATGTCCGTATGGGAAACCGGTGATGATCGCCGAGGTCTCGATCGCGAGAGCATAAAGCCCAAGCACGCCAAAAAAGATCGCTCCGTCCCGCCAGCCGAGCCACCTTCGCACCGCCCAAAGGCTCGGGAGGGCAAACAGGACGATGTTTATTGGCGAGATGTACTTCGACCACGGCGGCATCGGCACGTTCGCCATAAAGAACGCCCCGATGGCCAGAAATACCGCCACCGCCAATGCCCAGATGGTTTGTTTGTGAAAGTTGCTCACCGCTGAGATATACTCGCCCTGTGCCGAAAACACTCGAAATCGCCGACCTTCTACGTATCAGCCGTCCCCGGTTTTGGATATACGTATTCGGCCCGTTTCTCGTTGGCCTGGCCGCCGCGATCATATCGCCGGGCCAGTTGCTGACCGTTCCCGCAGTCGTTTACGGGCTCTATTTTCTTCTTCCCGCAAATTTGCTTATTTACGGGATCAACGACATTTTCGATTACGAAACCGACCGCCGCAATCCTAAAAAGACCGATTACGAGGCCCTTGTTACACCCGAAAAACGGCGGCCGCTTGCGGTTGCGATCCTCGCGACGAATCTGCCATTCCTCGCAGTGCTACCGATCCTTTGGCCGGCCGCTATGCTCGCAATGAGCCTGTTCATCTTTTTTTCGGTCTTTTACTCCGCCCCGCCCATCCGGGCAAAGACGAAACCGATACTCGACTCGGCATTCAACGTCCTTTATGTTTTCCCCGGTGCCGTCGCTTACCAACTTGTCACCGGCGAATTCCCTCCCGTTGCGGCCATCGTCGCCGGCGGCCTTTGGACAATGGCTATGCACGCCTATTCCGCTATTCCGGACATCTCCGCCGACCGCGAAGCCGGGATCGCGACCGTTGCCACGCTCCTCGGCCGCAATGGAACGCTTCTCTTCTGCCTCGCGATGTATCTCGCCTCGGCTGCACTTGCGTTCTCGTTCATCGGCTGGGCAGCCGTCGTGCTCGGAGCGATCTTTGCCGCGATGATCGTTATCTCATTAGCATCGAGCGAAGACGGCGGCATTTTCAACGTTTACCGACGGTTTCCGCTTGTAAATGCGGCCGCCGGATTCCTGCTCTTTTGGTACATCTTCGGCCCAAAGGCTTTTTAGATCGAAGTGAGCGGTTCCGCCGTTTTTATCCCGTGTACCCGCTTATAGACGAGCTCCGCACTGATCAGGCAGATCTGCGTCCCGATTCCCGGATTAGTTCCCGCACCGACGTAAAACAAATTACTCACCTTCTTTGAGCGGTTGTTCGGCCGGAAGATAGCCGTCTGCCAGATCGTATGAGCAAGGCCAAGCGCAGTCCCCTTGAAACTGTTGTAATCCTTCAGGAAATCCTCGACCGTATAGATCCGCATATACTCGATCTTTTCCCTTAAACCCTCGAGCCCCATCTCGCGTTCCATCCGATCGAGAACGTGGTCGGCATATTCCTGCTTGCGCTCCTCGCCGATATCAAGCCCGGACGCGATCGGAACCAGGACAAAGAGATTCTCTTTGCCTTCAGGAGCGACGTTGGGGTCCGTCACCGAAGGAGCACAAACGTAAAGCGAAGGCTCGTTCGGCAGCTTCGGGTCTTTATAGATCTCGTCAAAGTTCTTCCGCCAGTCGTCGCTGAAAAGCAAATTGTGATGGATAAGCTGCGGCATCTTTTCCTTTACGCCGAGGTAAAGAATGAACGCCGAAGGAGCGAGCACTTTTTTGTCCCAGTATTTCTTCTTGTAGGTCTGAAACGATTCCGGCAAAAGCCGCGTTTCGGTGAATTGATAGTCGGCGTTCGAGATGACAATATCCGCCTCAACGACCTCGCCGTTCTCAAGCCGCACGCCGCTCGCATTGCCGTTCTTGATTAGGATCTCGGCGACCGCCGCATTCGTCCGCACCCTTGCTCCGTTCTTTTCCGCAACGCGAACCAGCGCCTTGATCAGCTCGTAAAACCCGCCCTGCGGATAGAAAACGCCCTGATTGAAGTCCATGTGCGACATCAGGTTATAGATGGCCGGAGCCTCGTACGGCGAGGTGCCGAGAAAGACCATCGTGTATTCCATCACCTGCTGCAGCTTTCTCGTCTTAAAGAACCTCGTGACGAAATTGTGCATCTTCGAAAAGACCGAAAGCTTCTGCCCTTCCGTCATCACACGCTTGTTGAAGAAATCGAAGACGGTGTCGTAGTTCTTGTACATGAAGTGCTGCGTCGCCACCTCATATTGATACTCCGACTGTGCCAGATACTTCTTTAGCTTCTCCGATGAGCCGGGCTCGATGGCATCGAAGGTCCGGCCGTCCTTTTCAATGTCCGAATGGATCTCGAGAGTTTCCGGGTCGCCCTGAAAAAAAATGCGGTATGAGGGCGTCAGCCGTACCAGGTCCAAATGGTCCTCGACTCGCTCGCCCAAAAGGCGAAAATAATGTTCGAAAAGGTCCGGGGCGAGGTACCACGACGGCCCCATGTCGAAGCGAAAGCCATTTGCCTCAAAGATATTTGCCCGGCCGCCGGCGTGCTCGTTCTTTTCAAGCACGGTTACGTCGTAGCCTTTCTTTGCAAAGAGGCCGGCGGTGCCGAGGCCGCCTATGCCGGCCCCGATTATCACTACTTTCTTATTCATAGACACCCGCAAGGGCTTTGAGGGATAGAACTATCTTCTGCTGCCGGTTGGTGCGAACGCGTCCGGCGTAAACGTTGTAGTTAGCACGCTCGATCTCGCCGAGGATCGCTTTGTAAAGTACGTAAGAGATCTTGACCGCGAGCCGACCGCGCCAATGGAGCATCCGGATGCCCGGAAACGCTTCGCGATAGACCTCGCGATTTCGTTCGATCTGGAACCGCATAAAGCGCTCGAACCGCTCATCGCGGACGCGCCCGGCGATGTCGTCCCGTGTCAGCCCGAACCGCGCCATCTCGTCCTCGGGCATATAGACACGGCCGAGGTTCTCATAATCCTCACGGATATCGCGGAGGAAATTCGTTAGCTGAAACGCATTGCCAAGCTTCTTTGCGTACTCAAAAGCCTCGTCACTGGAATATCCGACGACCCGCGTCACCATCAACCCGATAACCGAGGCCGAGCCGTACATATAGTCCTCAAGCTCTGCGTAATTCGCGTATGAGAACTTCTCTTCATCCATGAACATCGAGCGGATGAAGGCGTCGCAATCCGCCTCGGGAATTCCGTACTTATGAAACTGCTTTACGATCGCGTCGAGCACCGCGTCGGACGAATTGCCCTGATGATACGCCTGCTTAAATTCCGCGTACCAATCCTCGAGCCTTCGGGTCGCAAGGGCGTGGTCCGAGCAGTTCGGGTCGTCAACTATCTCATCCGGTATCCGGGCAAATGCATAGATCGCATAGATGCCCTCACGCACCTCTCGAGGAAAGAATTGCGTCGCAAAATAGAAGCTTGTACCGTAGCGTTTCGTGATCGCCCGGCACTCCTCGATACCCGCCCGAGCCTCGGCCGTTGCGTCACCGTTCACCGCTGTTTCATCGCTCGATCTTAGCATTGGAAGAGAGCCGATCGCGGCACCGACAGCGGCCACTCTGGCTCTAAAGTGTTTCATAACAGCGGTTTCGAGGAACTCCTAGTTTCGGATTCAAGGGCCCGCGGCCCCTTCGGTCACATCGTCCGCAGCAGGTCGCGGACCATCTTCATGTCTTCCCAGACCTCTTTTTTCTTGTGCGGGTCTCGGAGCAGGTATGCAGGATGAAAAGTGGGCATCACTTTGGTGCCGAAATAGTCGTGGAAGTGGCCTCGCAGTTTCGATATCGGCGTTTTCACTTCCAAAAGATTGTGGGCCGCGTGTGCGCCGAGCACGACGATGACCTTTGGCTTGATCACCTCGACCTCACGCAGCAAGTATGGCCGGCAGACGCTCGCTTCTTCGGGCAGCGGCTGCCGATTGCCCGGCGGCCGGCAGCGATTGATATTGCCGATAAAAACCTCTTCGCGTTTTAGCCCGATCGCCTCGATTATCTTCGTCAGCAATTGCCCCGCACGCCCGACGAACGGCTCGCCTTTGATATCTTCGTCCGCTCCCGGTGCTTCACCGACGAACATCAGCTCCGCATTGAAGTTGCCTGTGCTGTGGACGATCTGCGTCCGGCCCTGAGCGTGAAGCGGGCACCGTGTGCAATTGCCGATCTCGGCACGGATTGCCTCGATGGTCTCTGCGCCTTCGCCACTCCGGACGGACTGCGCAATTGTTCCGGCCTGTTCCTCGATCATCGGCTCGATCAGCTTTTCCTTCTTTATAACCTCTTGCTCCTTTATCTGAGTCTCAGTGCGTGCCGCGGGCTTTCGATTGGCCAGCGAAGGCAAAGCCGCCATCCGCGAACCCGCCGGCCTCTGATCGCCCTTTGTTGTCTCGGGCTTTCGTACGGGAATTGCGATATCCGGCGGCGGTGATTCCTTTACGACCGCAGGTGCCGGCGAAACGGTTGCCGCCGGAACCGGCTTCGAAACCGCCCGATTCTCTGCCGGTTTCCAATCGACCGCAAGAGAATCAACGCCGAGTTCCTTCAAATAAAGAACCTGTTCGCGAACATCGCGGATGAGCGCTTTTGCTTCCTCTTGCATTTCGAACGGGGTTACCTCAGTTTTACGATTTCATCGAGGATTCTATCAGCCAATTCTCTTTTCGGCATCTTTGGCAGGTCGATAGCCTCGCCGCCGCAGGTCAGGATGGTCGCGATGTTCGTATCGGAATTGAAGCCCGCACCCTCGCGGGTGATGTCATTCGCAACGACCATATCGAGCCCCTTTTTTTCCATCTTAGAACGGGCGTAGCCGACAACATCATTTGTCTCCGCTGCAAAGCCGACGACGAGCAGGCCGTTGGTTCGGTTACGCGAGACCTCGGCGAGAATGTCCGGAGTCTTCTTTAGCTCGAGCGTTAGCTGCTCGTTTCCCTCTTTTTTGATCTTCGCATCCGCCGCGTTGACCGGGGCATAATCCGCGACCGCCGCCGCACCGACGAAAACTGTGGCTCGCTCGAGTTCGCCTTTGACCGCGGTGTGCATTTCTTCGGCCGAAACGCCCCGCAAAACCCTTACACCTTCGGGCGGTTCGGCGGTCGTAACGCCCGCAACGACCGTGACCTCAGCCCCTCGGTCGCGAGCCGCCTCGGCCAAAGCAAAGCCCATCTTTCCCGACGAATGGTTCGAGATGAACCGAACCGGATCGATCGCCTCCCGCGTCCCGCCAACGGTGATCAAAAACCGCTCTGAGCTCAGATCATTTTTCAACGCAAGGTCGCCAAGTCGCGATGTCTTTTGTTCGTTTTCTTTGCGTCTTTGCGTCTTTGCGTTAAGAATCTTCAAAGCCTGAGACACGATATTCTCGACATCCTCAAGCTTCCCCGTCCCGACCGTCTTGCAGGCGAGTTCACCTGCCACCGGCTCGACAAATTGGACGCCATCGGCCCGCAGCCGCTCGATGTTCCGCTGCGTCGCGGGCTGCTCCCACATCGTCGTGTTCATCGCCGGTGCGATCATCACCGGGGCCGCGCAAGCAAGATAGGTCGAGCTCAGAAAATCGTCGGCGATGCCATTGGCGAACTTGCCGATAATGTTCGCCGTCGCCGGGACTATCAGCAGCAGATCGATCTCCTGCGAAAAATTGATATGTGCGATCGGGTCCGGGTTCGCCGGGTCGTAGTCATCCACGATCACATGCCCGCCCGTCAATGCACGAAACGTCAGCGGCTGGACGAACTCCGTCGCGTGCCGCGTCATCGCAACAGAGACCTCGCAGCCAGCCTTCTGAAGCAGCCGCATGACCTCAACAGCCTTATAAGCCGCGATCCCCCCGCTCACACCTAAACCTATTCGATATTGACCCATAGCATCTATGGCCCCGGCAGCAGCCCGTGTCTGTAGCCCGCACGTAAGTAAGGGCTCTCGCACACCCGAATCTCTTACCTCTCAATTATCATCTCAATTACAAAAGATTCTACTACAATTCCGAACCGCCTCCGTGCTAAAATCACCCAACAGTCCGACGGAGGTTCCCATATGGAAAGAAAACTGAAGTTTCTTGTTGTCTTTTTCTCAGCCTTCGCGATCGGAGTGACCGCCTACGGCTTCAGCCTTTTGGCAGCCTTAATGTGGGAACTCGAAGCAGATGCCGCCCGCAAGGCCCAGACCGAACGCCTCGAGATCGTTACCGAAAAACCACCGACGCCCAACGACTTCGTCGCCGAATTCTCCGATCTGCCCGAACTCGATGAACGTACTTTCCCGGAATGGAAGCCAAATCTACTGGATCTTTGGGATACCGAGGGTTCCATTTCGGACATCGATTACGACATAAAGACCGGCGAAAGATGGCTTGTCCTTGCCAAGAACAAAGAGAGGTACGTTTTCAAATACGCGGCAGCTCAACGCATTAAGAAAAAGTCAAAAGAGGGCTTCGACAGCGGCATGTTCGACATCCGCTTCAGAGTAGGCGGTCGTGAGGTGCTTGCTACAAAAAGGGTCCCCGGCCTCAAGCCCGGCCCCGTGAATGTTGCCTTCCGACGGCCGCGCGCAGGCGAGATCGAAGAGGCGCAGTTAAAAAACGGCTTGCTGACACTTGGCACCGCTCGGGAATTTAACCTGAATGGCAAGATTTGGCGACTTCGCGTGACAACGGGACAAACAAGATCAGGTGTCCGGGTCGGGGTCCTGGCTCTTAGTGACGGTGGAAGTGAAAGGATCGTTGATTACTCCGGCTATTGGGAACAGACCGGTATTGATCTTGGCGATGTTCTGTTGGCTGGCGACCTAGATAACGATGGAAAACTAGACCTCTATTTGGAGAACTCAGCTGCCGAAGAAAGTAGCTACACGATGCTCTATCTTTCATCGCAAGCTTCGGAGCACGAGCACGTTCGTTATGTAGCGAGCTTTACTTACGGCGGATGTTGATCAAGCGAAAGATACGAAAGTCACGGGCGATCCGCCGAGGCCATAGCATGAATCAAATATTCAGCAAGTTTCTTCCTCTAGCGTTTGTAATCGTGTTTGCGATCTCGATTCTCGTTTCATGGCTAACCGATGCCCAGACAGTGCGAACTGATTCCAACGTTCAGACTAATTCAAACGCAGCACCGCTTCGTCCGCCTGTAATTGACGATTTCGTTCCGGAGTTTCGCGATCTTCCTACGTTCGATGAGATGGCGGCTACCAAAGAAAATTCCGGTCGGGTAGCAAGAAAGTTGATCGACATTTCCGAGTTCAAATCTCCCGACGAAACGTGGCCAAGCTACAGCAGGACGGAACTTGAAGCTAAGTCTGGAGAGAATTGGCTCGGCCTATATGAATCTGGCGGAAAGGTGAGTTTGGCCGAAACCAAAGTAAGACGTTCGCCTCGTCACGGTTATATAGGCCCCGGTGATGAACTCTACGACTGGTTACATTATGAGCGAAAGGGTCAGTTGCTGTTTATTGTTAAAGGAATAGGGGAACTGAAACCGAGCAACGTGGCCACCATTTTCCTTCGAACGCGTACCAAAAACAGCGAGACCGAATCGCTTGATGTTGGGTACCGCCGGATTTTCAATTTTGCGGGCCGGGAGTACGTACTTCGGGTAACAACGGGCATTCAGCGAGATGACGAGCGGGTGAATGTCCTAGTATTGGAATCGGGCGGCACGTCGCAGATCGTTACAGTTAACCGTTACTACAAAGATCAATATACACTCTATAACAGCATCGGAGAGTTGTTGTGGGTCGGTGACATGGACGGAGATGGGAAACTGGATCTGTACTTCTCAGACTTTGGATTCGAAAAAGGCGGCTTTGGCTCGAATCTTTACCTTTCCTCACCAGCTAAAGATGGAAACTTGGTAGAACGGGTCGCCGGCTTCAACTCCGCGGGGTGCTAAGAATTATGAAACGCCGGGCAATCGGATCTATCGCATTTTTGGCGGCTCTCTCGCTAGGAGTAGTAGTCACGATCGGGGTCATCAAAGGTATTAACCTGATCGCGTATGCTGACCGATTCGATCCTCGGATAATGCAACCGATCGAAGTGCCAGAACTACGCCCGGCGAGTACTTCGTTTGATGTTCCGCCTATCTTTGATCCGACTATTGATTACCCGAAAACCCTTCCGGTAAAACTCCTCTTCCCCGGAGAATTTCACTCTGATGAAGTTCCCTACCGTTCGGGCGAGCGGTGGCTCGGATTATTTCGTGAGCAAGGAAATACCACCCTTAAGTGGACAACGATTGACGTTAAACCGATCAGAGAACCGGACCTAATGGATACTGAGGTCTCGGTTCGAGACTCGAAGACTGCGATCTTCTTACTTCGGGGGGCAAGCGGGTTGAAACCTGGCAAGATAGATACATTGTTCGACGCGGAAGACCATCCCGAGTTTACGATAGATGATTGCAGCGACCCGCGTTCATCTTTTAGGATCCGAGGTTCGTTTTGGAGACTTTGTATTGAGAACTCCTACGGCAACGGCTTCCCGAGTAAAGATTCATCGCTCCTGCTGAAGGCACCTGGTACCGACCCAGTCGTCCTGACGGCGGTTCCCAACGGTTGCAACGATTGTTCGTGGAAAATACTTTGGGTGGGTGACTTGGATCGCGACTCGAGTCCGGACTTCCTCATAGACGTTACCAGTCACTACAATTCCTACGTACCAACACTTTTTCTCTCTTCTAAGAATTATGCCGTGTTCGCGAGTTTTCACGGCGTAGGCTGTTAGGCTCTAAATGAAACGCTGGGCAATACTTTTGTTTTTGCTATTACTCTTCGCATTCTCCGCGAATGGCCAAAAGACCAGAACGAAAGGCCTTGTCCTGACTGGAACGATCATCGATCTGGGCGCAACGTCTGAATGCCAGGGAAAGAATGGACGCGTGTTAGTTCAGGCCGAACTCGCGATGCAATTTCGGAACGATAGCGACCGGCGATTGATCGTTCTCAGGCCCGACGGAAGATGGCCTCTTCGATTTGCCGAAAACTTGTTGAGTGCACGTGTTTTCCTTCGCCCGAATTTTCCGTCGATCTCAGATAAACAGTCCGTTCGGGTCGAAGCTAAAGACATACGTACGAATAACTGCATTCCACCTCGCACAGATTACTATGGTTTTCCCGACCCCATCTCGTGGTTTGTCAGGCAGATCGATTTCTCTGGACCGCATGCCGATTTCTTTGAAGTTATTGAGCCCGGTGGTTATTACTCATTTGCAGAAGTCGTAACCCTCGACACTGGCTTCGAGGTAGAGGTGAAACTAGGCAGAAGTTTAAGGGAGGCTCGAATCCTCTCCGAGTTTTCCGCATTCCAGATCGAGTATCATCTATCTCTAAAAGGAAACGAAAAGGGTGAAGGGCTTCTCCGGACGTTGCAGACGAGATGGAAAAACTACGGAGATCTGTTTTTGGATGACAACGGCGATTTTACCGTAACCTCAGAACCGATAATCAACCGAACCACCGGGTAAGGACACTCTCAGACCGCGCTTCTCATCGTCGTCTTTCAGCCAGGCATCGTTTTTTTCACAAACCGCCCTTCAACCGTGTTAAAATCGGTGCAGTCTTTCAACGAGGTTTTGCAATGAAACGCTGGGCAATCGGATCAATTACTTTTACCTTGAGTCTGGGGATCGGAATTTGGATGGCATGGCTATTCCTGTTCAATGACCCTCAATATCCGGCGAAAGAGACCCGCGTCACTCATCTCGCTCCGAATAGTGTTAACGGCCTGAGCACTCAGTATCCCAATCTATCTTTCCCATTCGTGCCTGAGTTTACAGACTTAGAGGTTGATCTTTCGTCGGCGAAAGCTGAATCGCGAATGGAGATATCGTTTGAGGGAAGGGTTAACGTTTGCTCGTCGAATCCATCGAAGGAACAACGAAAATGGTTAGGACTCTTTAAGCGGAAGAACCAATACATTTTAGAACGACGCATTGTTACCTACGGCTCACTCACTTCTACCGACTTTGAAAATTATGCAACGATGAACTTCAAAGATTCAGGATCCGCTGTTTTCTTGCTCTCCGATCAAGGAACAATTAAGCCAGGTCCAGTAAAAACGCTCTTTATTGAACCGCGTTATTCTGAAGAGAACAATCCGTACCCCTACAAATTGGTGATCGGCTTTCGCAGCGATTTTAAACTTGGGTCAAGAACCTCTGTCGTCAGAGTTGCTCCAGTTATTTTGAAAACGGGCCGTCCGGCTTCAGCATTAATAATCGAACATGACCAGCAAGCTCAAGTAATCTGGTACGCGCCCTATCTCGACGCCGACGGGTTTATTGGTGAACTTGATTGGGTCGGCGACATGGACAATGACGGCCGGTTGGACATGAAATTTTCGTATTATCGGCAAAATGGCGGACAATTGGAATCGATTTTATTCCTCTCCAGTTTCGCAAATGAAGGCAAACTGCTCGGCATTGCCGCTTCATACTCGGCCCGCTGCACTGAAATTGCACCTGAAAAGATAAAGTAGGGCGATGAAACCCGATACCCTTTCTTCCAATACCATCTACACCGGCAAGGTTTTTGATATCCGCGTTGATCGGGTGCGGGAGGGTGATGTTGAGTATGACCGCGATATTGTCGTGCATGGCGGGAGTGCGGTGATCTTGCCGGTGTTTGAAGATGGCACGGCGGCTCTCGTTCGCCAGTATCGACATGCGGCGGGCGAGTACTTGCTTGAACTCGCCGCCGGGACGCTCGAAGCAGACGAAGACCCGCTCGAAGGTGCCCGCCGCGAGCTTGAGGAGGAGATCGGCGTCCGAGCGGATTCGATCGAAAAGCTTGCCGAGTTTTACGTCTCGCCCGGCTTTCTTACCGAAAAGATGCACGTTTTCCTCGCCACCGGCCTTACCGAGGTCGGGCAAAAGCTTGAGGACGACGAGATCCTGACCATCGAACGCCATTCCTTCCCCGCCCTGCTTGAAATGGTCAACCGCGGCGATATCCGCGACGCAAAATCCATCGTCGGCATCCTGCTCGCCGCCCCGCGTTTCCCCACTTGACCTTGACAACCTGTTTAGGTACTCTATGAGTTCGCTTTTTTGCGAAGAACGCTATCAGTGCAGGCTGTTATGAGTACTTATTTTCCTAGCGGAAAGGGTTTGGCTGAGTCCAAGAAGTGGTTCGTTGTAGATGCCAGCGGCAAGACCGTCGGCCGTCTCGCGACCGAAGTGGCTCGCATCCTTTCGGGCAAGAACAATCCGGCATACACGCCGTTCATGGATATGGGCGACCACGTTATCGTGATCAACGCCCGCAACGCCGTTTTCAAGGGCTCTAAGAACGACCAGAAAATGTATCGCCGCCACACGCTCTATCCGGGCGGCCTCCGTGAGGTTTCGGTCAAGGATATGCTCGAGCAAAAGCCCGAGCGGATCATTGAGATCGCCGTTAAAGGCATGCTCCCGAAGACCAAGCTCGGCAAGGCAATGGCAAAGAAATTGAAGGTTTACGCGGATGCCGATCATCGCCACGCCGCACAAAAGCCTGAAGCGATCACCATCGAGACGAAATAGTAAAAGGATATGGCAGATATTCAGTATTACGGCACCGGCCGCCGCAAAACCTCTACCGCACGTGTTTACCTTCGCCCCGGCTCGGGCGCGATCAAGGTCAACCATCGCGAATTTGACAGCTATTTTCCGAATGAGGCTCTGCGGATGATCATCCGCCAGCCGCTCAGCCTTACCGATACGCTCGGAAAGTTCGACATTCTCGTAACGGTCGATGGCGGCGGACAGGCCGGCCAGGCCGGAGCGGTTCGCCACGGCATCACGCGTGCCCTTATGGAATTCAATGCGGACCTTCGCCCGACGCTTAAGAAAGCAGGGCTCGTTACCCGCGACCCGCGGCAGAAGGAACGCAAGAAGTACGGACAGAAGGGAGCCCGTAAGCGGTTCCAGTTCTCGAAACGCTAGTTAATGGTGAATCGCAAATCGTAAATAGGAAAGCAAGCTCTGCGGACTATTTACAATTTACGATTCACGATTGACAAATCATTAATCCATCGCCGGAACTCCTTGGTTTATCAATAAGTTTCCGGCGAGTACATAAACCAGAAAAGATAGGAGATATAAGTTTTGGCTACAGTTACGATGAAAGAACTCCTTGAAGCAGGAGTTCACTTTGGTCACCAGGTCCGCCGTTGGAACCCGAAGATGAAGGAATACATCTTTGGTGAGCGCAACGGCATTTACATTATTGACCTGCAGAAGACCCAAAAGCTTTTCCGCGATGCCCTGACCTTCGTTCAGGAATCGCTTTCCGAACGGCCGAACCAGAAAGTGCTCTTCGTCGGCACCAAGCGTCAGGCACAGGATGCCATCAAGGAAGAGGCCGAACGCTGCGAGCAGTATTACGTCAATAACCGTTGGCTCGGCGGCCTTCTGACGAACTTCCAGACCGTTCAGAAGTCGATCCAGAAGCTCAAAGAGATCGAGGCGATGCGCGAGGACGGCCGCTTTGAGATGCTTACGAAGAAAGAGCGTCTCAAGCTCGACCGCGAGCACGAAGGCCTGATGAAGAACCTTGCCGGCATCAAGGACATGAACGGCCTGCCGGACATGCTCTTTATCATCGACGTCCGCAAGGAAGACATCGCCGTCAAGGAAGCGAATCGTCTCGGCATTCCGATCGTTGCGGTCGTTGACACGAACTGCTCGCCCGAAGGCATCGACCACGTAATTCCGGGCAACGATGACGCTCTTCGTGCAATACGCCTTTTCGCCTCGCGAATAGCCGATGCCATCCAGGAAGGCCGCCAGATCGGCACCGAAGGCGGTGTCATCGCTCCGCAGTCCGCAGAGGAAGAGGCTGGCGAGGACCAGATCGACATCTCGGCAACGCTCGCTAAGGCCGGCCTTGCCGATCCGGACGACGACGATACGGTCGTGGAAGAAGAGGAAGAAGCGGTCTCGGCTGAGACCGATGCGGCCGCTGAGGCTACGGCAGATGAGGCCCCGACGGCCGAAACCGCCGCTGAGGAATCGAACGAAGCCGCAGCCAGCTAAGAAGACTTACACTTTTTATCAAGCGTGGCCGTTTCCTCTTGTGAGTAAGTTGGCTACGCTTTTTTAACAGGTTCGGAGCGTGTTTTCGCTCCGTGCAATTTTTCAAACGAACAGGCGGGCGGTTTCCCGCCGAACTATTGGAGTTTAACAATGGCAGAGATCACAGCAAGTGCAGTCAAGGAACTGCGTGAAAAGACCGGGGCAGGAATGATCGATTGTAAGAACGCGCTCGTCGAAGCAAATGGCGACGGGGCGGCGGCGATCGAGATTCTGCGAAAGAAGGGCGTCGCGACCGCCGGCAAGAAGGCCGGCCGCGTTACGGCTGAGGGCGTTGTCGGCTCTTACATCCATATGGGCGGCAAGGTCGGCGTGATGGTCGAGGTCAATTGCGAGAGCGACTTCGTTGCCCGCGGCGAGGAATTCCAACAGCTCGTCAAGGACGTTGCGATGCACATCGCGGCCGCAGACCCGCGCTATGTCAATCGCAGCGAGGTCCCGACGGAAGACCTTGAAAAAGAGCGAGAGATCCTTCGCGAACAGCTCAAGAACGACCCGAAGAACGCCAACAAGCCCGACGATGTTCTCGACAAGATCATCGAAGGCCGTCTTAACAAGTTCTTTGAGGAATCGGTTCTGGTTGATCAGCCCTTTGTGAAAGACCCGTCGAAGACCATCGGCGAACTCGTCACCGAAAAGATCGCTTCGATCAAGGAAAACATCACGATTCGCCGCTTTACCCGTTACAAAATGGGCGAAGGCATCGAGAAAAAGCAGGACGACTTTGCCGCCGAAGTGGCATCGATGGTCGGCTAAGAGTTGCAAAGTTGCGAGGGTTGCGAAGTTACGAAAAGTTAACTTCGCAACTTTGAAACTTCGCAACTTTCGAGAACTATGAAACCCGTTTTCAACCGCATCCTCCTCAAACTCTCCGGTGAGGCCCTCATGGGCTCGGAGAGCTACGGCATTGACACCAAGGTTGCCGAGGAGGTCGCCCGTGAGGTCAAAGCGGTTCACGATCTCGGGGTCGAGGTTGCGATCGTCGTCGGCGGAGGAAATATCTTCCGCGGCGTTTCGAAATCGGCCGGCAACATGGACCGTGCGGCCGCCGACTACATCGGAATGCTGGCTACGGTGATGAACGCGGTCGTTCTGCAGGACGCACTCGAAAAGCTCGGTGTTTATACGCGGGCGATGTCCGCGATCGATATCCCCCAGCTTGCCGAGCCATTCATTCGCCGCCGTGCCATCCGGCACCTTGAGAAGAAGCGGGTCGTCATCTTCGCCGCCGGCACCGGCAATCCTTATTTCACGACCGATTCGGCAGCGGCCCTTCGGGCATGCGAACTCGGCGTTGACGTCATCTTTAAGGCGACCAAGGTGGATGGGATCTATTCGGCCGACCCGAAGATCTTCCTCGAGGCTGAAAAGTTTGACCGGATCACCTATCAGGAGGTCCTTGAAAAGCGGCTCAAGGTGATGGATGCCTCCGCCATCTCGCTTTGCATGGACAATAACCTCCCGATAATGGTCTTTAACATGACCCAGCCGGGTAATATCATTAAAGCGGTCTGCGGCGACCTCACCGTCGGTACGCTCGTCACCAACGGCCAGGAAACCGCCGCCGCTTGAACCACAGGAAATTTATGAGTGTTGACAGCGTTTTGAAAGATACAGCACCGAAGATGGAGTCCGTTGTCGAGGACTTCAAGCGAAAGCTTTCGAATGTCCGAACTGGACGCGCTACCGTCGGTTTGCTTGATACCGTCGTGGTTGATTATTACGGTTCTCCGACGCCGCTCAACCAGATGGCATCGGTTGCAGTGCCCGAGCCCCAGATGCTCACGGTTCAGCCGTGGGACATCTCGCAGCTCGGAGCGGTCGAGAAAGCGATCATCTCCGCAAACCTGGGACTCAACCCCTCGAACGACGGGAAAGTGATCCGGCTTCCGATCCCGCCGCTCAATGAAGAACGCCGTAAGCAGCTTGCCAAGCAGGTCGGCGAGATCGCCGAGGAGCACCGCGTCGCGGTCCGCAACGTCCGCCATCACTCAAACGATGTGCTCAAGAAAATGCTCAAAGACAAAGAGGTTTCCGAGGACGACGAGCGTTTCGGACTCGACGAGGTCCAGAAACTGACCAATAAATTCATCGCTACGATCGATGAACTTGCAAAGAACAAAGAACACGAGATCATGAGCGTTTAGTTCAAGCTCATTATTTGTTCCGAAGGCCTCGCGAGAAAACCTCGCGGGGCCTTTCTCTTTCTCGATGCCCGATTTTCGGTTATAGTGTTTAGCGTCGCAGCGTTCCTCGCACCGAAAACAGCTATGAAACAAACGATCCGGTTTGCCGCCTGCCTGGGGTTGATCCTCAGCTTTTTCATCAACGTCATCCCCTGCGGGCCGGGGTATGTAATGCCGCTGTTCGACGTTCGGAGAACGCCCGAGTTTCCCTATCGTGACTTCGCGGCCGGCAATCTGGGCATCGTTAAGCCGACCTTCACTCGCTCGGTTCTATTTGTTGCCTATCGCTACCTCAACAACTTCGGCTTTACACAGCCCGAGCAGGAAGCGCTGATGTCGCAATGGCGGGCCGAGTTTCGCAATCGCGGGCCTGAGGACGGCGAAAGTTTTGAGGCGATCAAGGAATGGATCGAGGCTCGGAAGGCCGTTGTTGGCAAGGAAGAGAAAACCCCGCGCATCTACGCCGAGCGGGAATACGGCGGGTACGATTTCTTTCCGAACTGCGCCGTGAACGCGTTCGAAACCGCCACCGAAACACTTAAAGACCGCATCGCAAGCCACGGCTCCGAGGACGCGAACGTAAAAGAATGGCTCGCCGGGCAGGACGCCGTTTTTTCCAACTGCTCGAGCGGTGCGGTCTCGCCTTCGCCGGCCGCAATGTCGATGCCCGAGTGGCTCAAGAAGGACCGCGAATACCAACTCGCCGCCGCGGCCTTTTACTCGATGAAATACGACGAAGCTAAAGAACGCTTCGCCCGCATTGCGCTCGACTTTCAAAGCCCGTGGCAGGAAACGGCCGATTACCTCGTTGCCCGAACGCTTATCCGTCAGGCGAGCCTCGGAACGGACGGCGGCCGCTCGCGGGCAGCCCTCGAAGAAGCCGAAGGCCACCTCCGCCGCTTTGCCTCGGTCAGCGGTAAGTTCAGCGATTCGTCCGAAAAGATGCTCGGGCTTATAAAGTACCGGCTTCGGCCCGAGGAACGCGTCCGCGAACTCGCTCAGAGGCTTTCGTCCGTTGGCGGAAATCCGAACCTCCGACAAGACCTGATCGACTACCGCTGGCTGATGGACAAATTTGAGCGGCAGGCACGCGACGAAGCCGACATCCGCGACCTTGAGCGCACACTCGGTGAAAAAGGCCTGCTCGCCGTTACCGACGAACAGCTCGAAAAACTGCCCGCTGAGGACAGCTCTCTCGTCCGCCGTTACCGCGAACTCCGGAATCCCGGCGGGCAGGATCCGGACAAAGAAGAGACGTCCGATCCCGGAATGCTCTCGATCCGTGTCTATGCCGAAGACTTCAGCACGAACTGGAAGTTCAGCGTGCCGGTCGAGTCCACCGACGAAGAGGTCCTCGAAGCCGCTCGTGTGGCGATCGGCGAGGCGTTCAATGAAAAGCTGGCCGCTCGGGTCCTCGATGCAAAGCAGATCGCATATACCAACCGCTTTCCCTCGACCGGCGGCAGCGACTACGAAGGTGGTTACTGGGGCGACCGCGAGCGTTCCCTCGATATCCTTCCCGAGATCCTTCGCGCAGATGAACTGACCGATTGGGTATTTAATTATCAGATTCCCGGCGAGCAGTCTTATCTCTACTCGCTCGAGCGCTT
The DNA here is from genome assembly GCA_964526245.1 of uncultured Chloracidobacterium sp. GTDB lineage: Bacteria > Acidobacteriota > Blastocatellia > Pyrinomonadales > Pyrinomonadaceae > OLB17. The sequence continues at coordinate 51,386 of CAZGLZ010000008.1, forward strand.
TAAGGCGACATCGGCCCAGCACTGGCTGATGGCGGCGATTAGCAAGGCCGGCAAGTCTTCGTTCGACGTCGGAACGCTCCTCGATGCTGCGGCCCGAGTTCCGCAGAGTTCACCGGCATATCCGACCGTCGCTTTCAACCGAGCAAGGCTTGAATTGGAACTCGGCAGAAATGCTGAAGCGGTGAAGACGATCGACGCCGCACTCGCCGCCTCGGCCACGCTTCCTATCTCAAGCGTCAATCAATTCATGGAACTTCGCCAGCGGTTCGCGACCGATGCCGACAGCTATTTCCGCTACGCGGCCCGCCGAGCTTACGCTTTTGACTTTAGCGGGTCGCTGGGCACCGTCGATCAGATAATCGAGGAGCAGAAGAAGTACTACGACCCCGAATACAATAAAGATGGCCGTGAAGCCTTTGAGCGCGAGATCGAAGAACGCTACCGCGAGGAGCGGCAGTGGCAGGACCGGGTGATGTTCGATTCGCGAACGACAATGGCGATGAACTATTACTTCCCGACCGCCCAGATGCTCTCCGCCTCGCGTTCACATGCTCTGCCCGAATACCTTCGGGCCCGGTTCGCCGTCGCCGTTTGGACGCGAGCGGCCTTGCTTGATGATCAGCGGACAATGTCCGCGGTCTCGGGAATGGTTGCTCAATATCACCCGGAGCTTGCCGAGGGGTTAAAGTTCGTCGATCTGGCCGCTACGCCCGCCGCAAAACGGAATGCCGCCCTTTATGTGCTTGTCCGCAACCCGATCTTCTCGCCTTTCATCGAGGATGGATTTGGAAAGACCGATAACAATGCCGACGTCTGGGACCTCAACGACTGGTGGTGCGAGCAATACGATGAGACCTACGATGAAGAGTCCGAGCAAATGGTTCCGCTCAGCTCGCTTCCACGGCCGGCGTTCATTTCTGACGCAGACGCGAAGCTCGCACTGGCCGAACGCGAGAAGCTGAAAGCGATCGGTGACGCCCCGAAATACCTTGGCCGGCAAGTGATTGCCTGGGCCGCCCGAGCCCCGAATGACCGCCGTGTCCCAGAGGCTCTTTATCGTATGTACACCGCGAACAATTGGTCAAAATATGGATGCGGGAATGATATCGATATCAGAAACGAAATAGCGACGCTCTTGAAGCGCCGCTATCCCCGAGACCAATGGACCGCAAAGCTCATTGCCGACGAAGCCGCCGAAAGCCAGTAGCAGTTATTGCTGCTGCTGTTCCTTGTTTTGCTGCTCCGCCTTGAACTTCTCGAGGTTTCGCATCATTTCCTGGCAGTTCCGGGTCATCTGCTCTTTATCGGCCTGGTTCTGTTCGATGTTCTTCCGGAACTCTTCCTTTATCCGGTTGAGCACGGTAGCTTTGATCGCCTTTGTGAAGACATCGTCATCTGGGTTATTGGCCTCAGCCTCGATGAACGAGATAACGGCATCGCATTCCGGAATGCCTGTTGTCTGTTCGCCAACGGCAACATCGACCGCTTTGTCCGTGATCGTCTTGTCTTTGTCACCCTGCGAACCCTGATTGGTCGAAGTGCTGCGTTCTGGGGCCTTGGACCCGGAAAAAGGATTCGAGCCGCACATGCACCCGAGCACCATCAGGAGTAGAAAGCCGCCTGCCGTTACCAATGCAAATTTATTTTTCATATCTATCACCGGAAAAGGAGAGCCAATACTCTGACGTTACCTAGCTTTCAATTTGCAGATTAGCGTATTTCTCGATCATCTTCTTCTGCCCAAATCCCGGGAAACTGACCGTAAGTTTAACATTATCGCCCGAGCCTTCCCTTCTCAGTACCAACCCGCGGCCGTATTTCTCATGCCGGACGTGGCTACCCGGAACCAGCCCTTTTCCCTCTCCCGCAGATGCTCTATTCTGTCCGGCGTTGTATGCCTTCAGCTTGTCGAGCCCGGTGCTCGAAGCCCGCGGTTCGCTCGCCTTTGGTCCATCATCCGCCGCTTCGCTGTCCGGCTTGATGCCTCGCTTGTTGAAAAACTCCGCTATCGCTTCCGTGCTGTTGTACGTTTTTCCGGTGTAGAGGTTCCCCGTTTTTCTCGGTGCCGGGCTTGCCGCGGCATAGGCACTTCGCTCCTGGGGCCGCTTGCCGCCCTGCGAATAAGAAAGCCACGAAGGCCCGTGCGAGACGTCCTCGACCAATTCGATCGGGATCTCGTTCAGGAACTGCGAAGGCTCGGCCGCCATCTCTTCGCCGTAAACCCGCCGCCGCATCGCATGCGTTATGTATAGAACACGTTCGGCACGTGTGATCGCAACGTAAGCAAGCCGCCGCTCTTCCTCAAGTTCTTTCGGATCGTTGATACTGCGTGAATGCGGGAAAACGCCGTCCTCAAGCCCGACGAGGAAAACTACCGGGAATTCGAGCCCCTTTGCCGCGTGAACTGTCATCAACGTGACCGGTACGTTGCGGTCGAACTTGTCCGTGTCCGCGGTCAACGCGGCATGATCGATGAAGTCCCGCAAGCCGGCCTCCGGAGTCGAGTCGTATTCCGCCGCGGCGTTGACGAGTTCCTCAAGGTTCTCAAGCCGCGACTCGGCCTCGTCCGTATTCTCGCTCCGGAGCATGAACGAATAGCCTGTGTCATCGATCGCCGCGATCACTGCATCGGTCACCGAGCGCGAGGTATCGACCGGGTTCGCAACTCTCTCCCGAAGACCCTCGATGATCTTTCTGAACGAGCGAAGAGCGTCCTTGGCCCGATTAGTGAGATTTACTTCCTCCGCTCCGTTGCGATCCGTCGCGACCTCGATTGCTTCCCAAAGCGACCGCCCTGTGGCCCTTGCCGTCGCAGTAACCTCGTCAAGCGTCGTTTTTCCGATGCCGCGGGTCGGGGTGTTGATCACCCGCAGCAACGCGATGTCGTCCGATGGGTTCAACGCGAGCTTGAGGTAAGCGACGATGTCCTTGACCTCCTGCCGCTCGTAGAATGAGAATCCGCCGACGATGTTATAAGTTATCCGCATCCGCCTGAGCGATTCCTCGAAAACACGCGATTGCGCGTTCGTGCGGTAAAGCACGGCGACCTTCGTATTCGGGTCCTCGCGAAGATGCTCCTCGATCTTGCCGGTTACGAATCGTGCTTCGCCATCGGCATCCATCGCCTGAAAATACTTGATCTTGCCGCCCGAACGGTTCTCCGTCCAGAGCTTTTTCTTCTTTTGATTGATGTTGTTGGCGATGATCGCGTCCGCCGCGTTCAGGATGTTCTGTGTCGAGCGGTAGTTTTGCTCAAGCAGGATGACCTTTGCTTCCGAATAGTGCTGCTCAAATTCGAGAATGTTGCGGATGTCCGCCTGCCGGAACCCGTAAATACTCTGGGCGTCATCGCCGACCACGCAGATGTTCTGCTGAGCTTCGGTCAAATACCGAATAAGCGAAAGCTGGAGCGGATTCGTGTCCTGGTATTCATCAACGAGGATGTAGCGGTACCGCTGGTTGTATTTCTCCCGGACCTCCGGCGACTTTCTCAGCAGCCGAACGGTCTTGATAAGCAGGTCGTCGAAATCAAGAGCATTTGCTGTCCGGAGCCGCTCTTCATACATCCGAAAGACCTTCGCCGTCGCCGCCCGCTTTTCGTCAGTATGCTCCACCCGCGATGCAAATATCTCGTAGTCCTCGCCGCGGTTCTTCGCCGTGCTGATCGCCGCCCGAACAACCCGCGGAACGATCTGCTTTTCATCGAGGCCAAGGTCCTTGATGCAGGCCTTGATCACTTTTTGCGAGTCGTCCGTATCGTAGATGGTGAACGACTTCGTGTAGCCTTCGCCAAGAGCTTCGATATCGCGGCGAAGTATCCTTACGCATAGGCTGTGAAAGGTCGAAATAAGTGGAAGCGAATCGAGCTTTTTTTCTTTAAGCAAAGCGAGAACGCGTTCGCGCATTTCGCCGGCCGCTTTGTTCGTGAACGTGACGGCCAGAATGTTGTGCGGCACAACTCCTTTTTCCGCAATAAGATAAGCGATCCGGACCGTGATCACACGGGTCTTGCCCGAGCCCGCACCGGCGAGGACGAGCAACGGCCCTTCCGTGGTTCGCACGGCTTCGGCCTGCTGTGGGTTTAGACTTGAAAGTAATTCCATTGATGATCGCCGAGCGGCTATTTGATGATCGACTGCACGGCTTTGAACGCGGCGTCACGAGAATCTTTGAGCATCTCAAAAAGGGCCATCTCGACCGATGACGACCTAACTCCGGCCTCAAGCATTCGAGCGATGCCGGCCTGCCGGTCGTGCTCAAATCGCGAAGCGACCGCATCTCGGAGCAAATGTACCTCGATGCCGTTCGCGAGCAGATCAAGGGCCGTTTGCATCACGCAGATGTGAGTTTCGATACCGCAAAGAGCGACCGCCGTTATACCCTTCTCTTCGATCAGGCTTCGAAAACTCGCCTCGCCCCAAGCTGAAAATGTAGATTTTTCGACGAAAGGGACGTCCTCGCCGAGCGAGAAAAGTATCTCCTCGACCGTCCGGCCGAGCCCGGCGGGATATTGCTCGGTGACAAAGATTGGTGCTCCAACCGCCGCGAACCCGCGGGCCGCCATCGAGATCCGCGACGCGACCAGAGCGAGATCCGGAACCGCTGACCGGAATGCTTCCTGCACATCAACGATGACCAAAGCCGTCTTCTCTCTATCCAGCATCTGTCTCCACCTTCGCCGCCTGTTCGGCCGCCGCTTTCTCCTTTGCCGCTGCCTTCGCCGCTTCACGCTGGGCCCGTTCACGCATTTCTTTTTTGTAAGTTCTAAAAAAGGCCCATACCGCCACGACACAGATGATCAGTATCAGGATCATCATCGCGACGATGAAGTAAATTTCGGCAGTTGCGGCACCGGGCATACTTCAAGTTTAGGTCGCCGCTGAAAGCGATTCAAGTTTGTCTTTTCGTTTGCTGATCTGTGGCGTTAGCCGGGCGGCATATCGGCGGGAACAGGCTCGCCGAGCCCTTCTCCGGTAAGCAGTTTACGGTAGATCTCAGGCAGGACGCGGACCTTTTTCTTATCGTCGGTGACCAGGTGATGCGTCTCGCCCTCGGCTATGAGCGTCGAATCCGCGGCCCGAAAGACCTCGTAAACGAAACGCACCGAGCGGCTCCGCACCTCGGCCACGCGGGTCTTAATTGTGAGCAGATCTTCGTAGAAAGCAGGAGATTTATAGCGAACGTAGCTCTCGGCAACGACCATCAGTGCGTTGCCCTCTTCTTCCATTGCCTTGTATGAGAAACCTTTCGTGCGGCAGAGGTCGCTTCGCCCCTGTTCGAACCAGATAAGGTAATTGGAGTGATGGACTATGCCCATCTGGTCCGTCTCGGCATACCGTACACGTATCTCGGTCTCGTGCCAGACGTCCATAAAAAATTGGCTGGGAGACAGGGATTCGAACCCCGATAGGCAGATCCAGAGACTGCAGTCCTACCATTAGACGATCTCCCAGCGTTACCCTTAATTTAAATAGCCTTACCGCCCGTTGTCAAACCCGCCCGATCTCATTTCGGTTTGCTTGCCTTCGTTACTTGATGCAGTATAAAGGTTTACGCCGTGGATAAAGAGATACTTACAAACCGCCAGGCATTTCACGAGTACCACATCCTTGATCGGTACGAGGCCGGAGCTGCGCTTCTTGGCACCGAGGTCAAATCCATCATGGCGGGACGAATTCAGCTCAAGGATTCCTACGTTTCCATCAAGGATGACGAGGTCTGGCTGATAAATGCCCACATCTCGCCGTACTCGCACGGCAACAAACAGAATCACGAACCGCTGCGGCCGCGTAAACTGCTGCTTCACCGGAAAGAGATCGATAAACTCGAAAAAGAAACCACGCAAAAGGGGATGACCCTCGTTGTCACATCCATCTATTGGAAAAATGGACGGATAAAGTTTGAGATCGGGGTCGCCAAGGGCAAAAAACTCTATGACAAACGCGAGACCGAGATGCGAAAGACGGTTGAACGCGAAACGCGTCAACAGTTGAAAGAACGAACTAGATAAGTTATAGATATTACAAGTATTTCTGGCTGCATAAAACAATTTTATAATCGAGGAAACGAATGGAATTTCAAGGAATCGGGTCAAAGTTCACAGCGGCTTCTGTCGATGCTCTCGCCGTTGTTGTATTTAAGGACGATAAAGCCACGGACGGCATTCTAAAGGAACTTGACGCATTGACCGGCGGACAGGTCGCCGACACTATCAAAGCGAAAGAGATCAATGGCGGACAGGGCGAAACGGCCCTCATTCGCTTCTCTGCCAAGGGCGTAAAAGCGACACGGCTCTTGCTCGTCGGCTGCGGCGAACGCGATAAGTACAAAGCATCGTCGGTTGCGATCGCTTCCGGCACCGCAGCACGCACGTTGCGGAAGCTGAATCTCAAGTCATTCGCCTTCGATGCCCGAATTGACGGCGATGCGGTAGAGATCGCTCAGAACGCCGTTCAGGGCGTAATCACCAGCCAGTTCGAGCTTGATAAATACAAGACAAAGGACAAAAACACCAAGGCCCTCTCGAAGTTCGTCGTTCACGTCGATGGCGGGAAACCGGCCGATCTCAAGAAAGGCGTCGAACGCGGACAGATCATCGGCGACTCGATGAACTTTGCCCGCGAGCTTGCCAATGAGCCGCCAAATATCCTTCACCCGACCGAAATGGCCAAGCGTGCCCAGGCGATGGCGAAAGAGGCCGGCCTGAAGTGCGAGGTGCTCGATGAAGCAAAGATGGAGAAGCTCGGAATGGGATCGCTCATCAGCGTGACCAAGGGCTCGGAACAGCCGGCAAAGCTCATCGTCCTTCGCTATACGCCTGCCAAGAGCACGGCAAAGAAAGGTGACGTCATCGCACTTGTCGGCAAGGGCATCACCTTTGACACCGGCGGCATCTCGCTCAAGCCGGGCGAAGGCATGGACGCGATGAAATATGATATGTCCGGCGGTGCCACGACCCTTGCCGCAATGCGGGCAATCGGCCTACTCAAGCCGAGCGTGCCGGTCATCGGCGTGGTCGCTGCGGTCGAGAATATGCCCGATGGCAAGGCGTCGCGGCCGAGCGACGTCGTCACGGCAATGAACGGTAAGACCATCGAGATCCTTAACACCGACGCCGAAGGCCGGCTTATCCTCGCCGATGCCGTTGCATATGCCGAAAAGCAGGGTGCTAATCGCATCATCGACATGGCAACGCTCACCGGAGCCGTCATCATCGCTCTTGGCGGGCACAATACGGGCATCATGGGCAACGATCAGGAGCTGGTCGATGAATTGATCGCCATCGGAAAGGAGACCGGCGAAGGTTTCTGGCAGCTTCCGCTCGGCCCCGAATACAGCAAGGACATCCGTTCGGATATCGCCGATATCAAGAACATCGGCCCTCGCGGAAAGGCCGGCACCATCATGGGAGCCGTCTTCATTCAGGAGTTTGTCGATAAGGCAAAATGGGCGCACCTCGATATCGCCGGCACGGCCTGGCACGACGGCGTCCGCCCGCATCAGGCCAAAGGCCCGACCGGCGTCGCCGTTCGAACGCTCGTCAAGTTCGTCGAGAAGTCACAGTAAGCCTTTCGCGTTTCTGTTCATTGGCCGGCCGGATCCTTTCCGCCGGCCTTTTCATTTTCTACCGCAAACACGGATCAGAGCGACGTCCTTCAATACAGAGCTTTGTCGAAATGGTCGTTCTGCGAGATTTCGGCTAGAATGTATTGGCCTGATTCCCCCAATGCCGTTGAACCGATCAAATCTTCTCGTGGCCCTCGTGCTTCTGACCATGGTAGTCGGGTGCGTATTTCGCTCGGACCGCGGTTCGGTCAGCCGGCCCGAACCCGCCG
>CAZGLZ010000008.1:59320-62297 GCA_964526245.1 uncultured Chloracidobacterium sp.
GTCGGGTGCGTATTTCGCTCGGACCGCGGTTCGGTCAGCCGGCCCGAACCCGCCGAAACGCCGGACGCTTCAGCATCGCCCGCGGCAGCTGCCCCAACACCGTTAAAGCGGCCCGATGCCGGCGATTTCATCGTCGAGCAACAGGACCTCTCCGTCGCACGCTTCCAGCGGCTTGACAATCAGGTAAAAACGGAAAAAATGCTTGAGAAGGCCGCGGACAAGCTAAATCAGGCACTCATACTGCCGCATAACATCTTGATCCGTACACGGTCCTGCGCCGAGCAGAATGCTTTTTACGATCCGAAGGACCGCTCGGTCACCATCTGTTTTGAAATGATGGAGCGCTTCCTCGGTGTTTTCAAAGCCAGCGGCGAGACCGAAGAGCGAGCCTACGAGCGAATGTTCGATTCTATGCGTTTCGTCTTTCTGCACGAGATCGGGCACGCTCTGATCGACGCTTACGACCTGCCGGTCGCCGGCAATGAGGAGGACGCCGCTGACCGGCTCGCTGCCTATGTGAACCTTACGGAACTCGGCGAGGATGGCGTTAAGGCAGTTTACGCGGCGGCGGATGCGTTCAACCTCGAGGCCAAGCAGACGGTTCCGTCAAAACGGAAATTCGCCGATGAGCATCTGCTCAATGAGCAAAGATTTTACACGTCGCTTTGCATGATCTATGGTTCGGATGCGTCTAAACATGCAAAGATAGTTGACGCCGGTTATCTCCCGAAAGAACGGGCGGTCCGGTGCCGCAATGAATATACCCGCACGGTCGAAAGCTGGCGAAGCCTGCTGGACCCTTGGCGAAAACGCTAGTAAGTAAATAGATCTAGGAGAACCTATGAAAAACCTCATCAATAAGTTCATTTCGGGAGGAAATACGAGAGCGAACGGCGTTATTGCCCTTGTGTTTGTCTCGCTCATCGTCCTCGGCTGCAGTTGCAACCGCAGTTTCGATCTGGGAAACATGGCGAATACAAGTACCAGCGATAATTCCAGTTCGGGGACAAGCACAACCTCCAGTAGCGATATGCCGAGCGACGCGCTGATCGAGGCGATGGTAAAGGAAACGCTCGCCGACTTCAATCTCGCGGTCACCACCGACAATTGGTCGGGTATTTACGAAAAGGCCTCGACCGATTTCCAATCGACCTTTACCGAGGCCCAGATGAAGGACACCTTTAAGGACTTTGTCAAAAATCGCCGGGCAGTGACGCCGATCATCTCCGAGGCTCTTCGGCTCGACCCCGAGTATACTCAGGCACCCTACATCCGCAACGAAAAGGGCCTTGAGATCCTCGTCGTTGACGGGAAGTTCCCGACGAAACGTGTTCCGACCAATTTCGAGTTCGAATACGTAAAGCGAAGCGGCGACTGGAAAATGTTGAAGCTCGTCGTCAAGCTGCAGTAACCAAAGCAAAATTTGGAATAAGGCTCGGCTTGCCGTCGGCGGGCCGGGCCGTTTCTTTTTCGCTGGCTCTCGACTACCGTTCCCGGTTTCGGTAAAATCTTCTTTATCAAATCCTTATGAAGATCCATGAATATCAGGGCAAAGCCCTTCTGAAGGAATATGGCGTTCCCGTTCCGCGGGGCATTGTCGCCCGGACGGCCGAAGAGGCTGAAGCCGCTGCACACGAACTCGGCACCGACGTCGTCGTCGTAAAGGCACAGATCCACGCCGGCGGCCGCGGGAAAGGCGGCGGTGTTAAGCTTGCCAAATCGCCCGAGGAAGCGAAGCAGATCGCCTCCGAGATGCTCGGGATGCAGCTCGTCACGCACCAGACCGGCCCCGAAGGCCGCGAGGTGAAGACGCTCCTCATCGAAGAAGGCTTGCCGATCGACAAGGAGTTCTACCTCGGCATCACGCTCGACCGCGTAACCGGCCGCAACACCTTTATGGCCTCGTCCGCCGGAGGAATGGACATCGAAAAGGTCGCCGAGGAAACGCCTGAGCTTATCCTCAAAGAGACCATCGACCCCTCGGTCGGAATGCGGGCGTTTCAGGCACGCAAGCTCGCTTTCGGGCTCGGCATTCCGGGTGACCTCGTGGGCCAGGCGGCCAAGTTCATGCTCTCGCTCTACGAAGCATACGAGAAAATGGACGCCTCGATCGTTGAGATCAACCCGTTCCTGCTCACCAAGGACAATCGCTTGATCGCCCTTGATGCCAAGGTCAACTTCGACGACAACGCGATGTTCCGCCACAAGGATTACGCCGAGCTCCGCGACCTGAACGAGGAAGAACCGCTCGAGATCGAAGCCTCGAAATACGACCTCAACTACATCAAGCTCGACGGCAACATTGGCTGCATGGTCAACGGTGCCGGCCTCGCCATGGCGACGATGGACATCATCAAGCTCGCCGGCGGCGAGCCCGCGAACTTCCTTGACGTCGGCGGCGGTGCCTCGCAGGAACGCGTCGAGCAAGCTTTCAAGATCCTCCTCGCCGATGAGAACGTCAAGGCCGTGCTGATCAACATCTTTGGCGGCATCGTCCGCTGCGATATGGTCGCAAGCGGCGTTGTCGCGGCCGCAAAGAACCTCGGCGTATCGATCCCGATCGTCGCCCGGCTCGAAGGCACGAACGTCGAAGCCGGCCGCGAGATCCTCGCCAATTCCGGCATCGGCATCATCCCCGCCACGGGAATGAACGACGCCGCCGAAAAAGTGGTCGCCGCAGCCGCGTAAGGCAGATCGTTTACGCTCGCATCGCAAAGCCTCACAGTGATCGTGGGAATAAGCCCACGGTCGTTGTGAGGTTCTTATTGCATTCTTGGAAGTATTCGGGCAGAGTTACGATATGACGTTGGAACGCATCACCATCGATCCCAATAAGATGAACGGTCAGCCGTGTATTCGGAACCTTCGGCTGACGGTTCGCCGCGTAGTGGAGGCCGTCGGCACTTATCCTGATCGCGACGAACTCCGGCGTGAGTATCCTGAACTTGATGACGAAGATATCCGACAAGCCCTCGCG
>CAZGLZ010000009.1:0-57645 GCA_964526245.1 uncultured Chloracidobacterium sp.
ACTACGTAATGCTCGAGCTCGGCCAGCCGATGCACGCCTTTGACCTCGATAAGCTTGCCGAGAAAAGGATCGTCGTCCGCACCGCTCGCGCCGGCGAAAAGATCACAACGCTCGACGAGGTTGAACGCGAGCTTGACGAAACGATGCTTGCGATCTGTGATGCCGAAAGGCCGGTTGCGGTCGCCGGTGTTATGGGCGGATTCGAAAGCGGGATAACGGATGCGACAACGAACGTCCTGCTTGAGGTCGCCTATTTCAAACGCGAGAACATCCGCCAGACCTCGCGTAAACTTGGCCTCGCGACCGAGGCGAGCTATCGCTTTGAACGCGGCGTCGATATCGAAAACCTAATCCGAGCCTCGGACCGTGCTACCGGGCTGATCCTCGAACTCGCGGGCGGCGAGGCCGCCGACATCGTCGACGTTTATCCCGAACGCCAGCCCGAGCGGACGGTTCACTCGGCCGACATCTCATCGGCTGTTAAGCGGCTTACGGGACTCGAGGTCGCAGCGGACGAATGCGAGCGAGTTCTTTCTTCGCTCGGCATTGCCCGTATCGGCAAGGGCGAATATACATCGCCGACCTGGCGGCACGACATCGCCATCGAGGAAGACCTGGTAGAAGAGGTCGCCCGCCACGCCGGTTACGAGAACATCAAGGATGAACTGCCGCCTGCTTACGGTGCGGGCGAATATCAGGCCTCTGAGGTGCGAAAACGCCGCCTTCGTGGAGCGCTCGTTGAGCAGGGCTTTGACGAGGCGATCGCCTATAGCTTCATCGACGTCCGCCACGATGACACCTTTGCCGCCGTTCCCGAGTTCCTTCGCGTGGGCGGCGAGGAAAAGTTCGTCACGCTTAAGGATTCGGTCATCGAAGGCGCGGTCCGGATGCGGCCAACGCTTATTCCCGGCCTTCTCGGTGCTCTGCGGCTCAATTTGAACCACCAGCGACGCGACGTAAAGCTCTTCGAGATCGGCAAAGCCTTTGCCGCTTCCGGAATGGGCGAACTCCCGACCGAACGCGAGCTTTTCACGATCGCCGTGACCGGTGGCGAAGTCCATGAGGACCGGGCGATGCCGGCCCGACCGCTCGATCTTTACGACGCGAAGGGTGCGGTCGAGGCCGCTCTTGAGGCAGCGGGAACGGCGGGCTACGAATATCGCCCGGCCGAGGTTGCGCATTTGCGGCCCGGCCAGGCCGGCGAGGTCGTAAAGGACGGCCGCGTGGTCGGAACTTTCGGCCGGCTGAATGAGGAAATCGCAGCCAATTACAAGTTTAAGCAGCCTGTATATGTTGCGGAGCTCGATCTACAAACGCTACTCGCGGAACCGAGCGAGCCGGCTGTTTACACGCCTCTATCGCGGTTTCCTTCGGTCATACGCGACATTTCGTTCTTGGTCCCGCGTTCGCTGACCTTTGCCGAGGTCCGGCGGACCGCTCTTGCCGCGGGTTCCGCAAACCTCCGGGCGGTTTCGTTCGTCGATATCTTTGAAGGCAAAGGCCTTGAGGATGACGTCCGGTCGCTGACCATACGGCTCGAGTTCCGCAGCGATGAACGAACTCTTACGGAGGCCGAGGTCGAGGCGGAATACGGCTCGGTCCTCTCCCGGCTTAAGAATGAGCACGGGCTTGAGCCGCGATCCTAACGGCAACAAAGGATCGAACTTGCAGTTTCGTGAGAAAATTTGGATAATCGTCGTCACGCGATCAGCCAACACCTCTCACCTGGAGTCAATCGGATGAATGGTCTAACGGGAATGGAGAAGTTCTCGCATCTCGAGGATAAGATTTACCTCACCATCGAGTTTGCAAAGAAGCTTCGCGAGGAAAATGAAAAGCTCGAGAAAGAGCTTGTCGATCTTCGCCGGGAAAAGCTCGGCTTTGATGCCGAGCGAATGCGGCTTGAGGAGAAGATCGAATCGCTGCTTACCGAGCGCGACGCGATACAACTCAAGGTCGAGGCAATGCTCGAGGCGATGACGATACTTGATACCGAGGTCGCCGCCGCGGTCGGGAGGGTTCAGTGATGGCGGTCGGACGCGAGGACGGCGGCTCGGCCGAACAGGCGATCCGCGTCGAGATCTATAACCAGACGTACAGCATCCGCTCGGACGGCGACAACGAGTATATCCAAAAGCTCGCTGATTACGTCGATTCGAAGATGCGCGATATCTCTTCCGGAACCCTTACGGTCGATTCGCTAAAGGTCGCGATCCTTGCCGCACTTCACATCGCCGACGAGCTCCATCAACAGCAGCATCAGCATCAGCAATCGGATGCCCAGCTTGCGTCGCGAAGTGCCGAATGCACCGAGATGCTCGACCGTATCCTGAAGCACAAGGACGTTGTTCCGCAGGAACTCGAGTCCGACCGTTCGATGTAATTTTTACCAGGGCAGAGCCCTGAGATTTCTTTCCTTCCAGTTCCCCGAGTGTTATAGTTTTCATAGGCGGCGAGCAACGACTGCCGGGTGCGTGACTGAACGCATTTATAATTGAGCCAACACTTGAATTGAGGGAGGCTGATGCCGATTTCAGTGCGGCTCCCTACGCGGGAAGCCGCCAGAGGATGAGGCTTAGATGCATCGCGAGATGTAGAAGGCCACCCACCTGTTTGAAACAGGTTCAATTCACGCGTTTGGAACGGCTCAGGCGGTCGCTCGCTGCTTTTATTTTTCTACTGGGACCATTTCGGCATCGGTCTCGCGTTCAAGTTCCAATCGGATCTCTTCCGCGGCCTGTGCTTCTTGAAGTGCAAACGGTAGTTCGGATGAGCGTGCCGAGAGCCGCTTCATCGCGAGCTCCGTTCCGGCAAGGCTGCCGCCGCGAAGTGCCGCGGCTTCGATCATTTGCAGCCGGGCCTCGGCCTCGCCGAGCATACCTTGAGCGTCGGCATTTATCTTTTCTATCTTTTCGGCGTCCTTCTTTATCGAATCAAGAAACTCGGCTTTTCGCTCGGTCTTCAATTGACGCAGTTTGTTCTCTCGCCGCTTGGTTTCGTTGAGCTTCTTACGTGTCGCCCTAATGACACGCGTTGCCGTCAGCCGCGAGGCGAGCGTTTCTCGGTAGGCATCGGCAAGCAGTGGGTCGTTGCGCTCCATTTCCTTGAGGGCACGCTTCTCTTGCGGCTTCAGTTCATGCCGAAACCAATCCACCTCGCCGGCCTTAATGCCGTCAACAGCCATCAGTTCCCTGACTTCATTTCGCCAGCGTGAATACTTGTATGCGAAGATGGCAGAGAGTATTGCCCCTTTCAGGAAACCGATCGCCGTGATGAGGAATCCAAAGAAAAGTATCGTGGCCGCGACCGGAGGAGACGAGGCGAAAAGCACGAACAAGATCGCCGAAACGATGATCGGCAATAGCGTCAGAACCACCGGCGAAGCGATGGCCGCGAGACGCAGATTCCGGCCGCGGGCAAGTTCGCGGGCGTCAATATCGTATTTTACCAGCAGGTCGCTCATTCCCGATTTACTTTACAAACACTACCATTCTAATTCAAACTAGGGCCTGAAACGATGAGCAACGAACGAAAACCTTTCAGATCGAGTAGGTTGGCACTGGCGAAAGCGGCGGCAAAATTGCTTGTTTGCGTGCTGTTCACTTTGCTCGTCGCTCCGGCGGCATGGGGACAGGATCAGCCGAACAGCCAGGCCCGGACGGTTTCGATCCCGATCTCGATCTACACGCAACAAGAATTAAAGACCGGACAGCAGCAGGAACTGGTCGAGGTCGATCAACTCATAGTTCGCGAGAATGGCGTTGAACAGACGATCTTGTCGATCCGAAGTATAGATGAAGCTCCGCTGGCTCTCGCAGTTCTTATCCAGGACGACCTGACGACCGAGTTCAATCTGCAATTGAAAGACATCGCGAACTTCATTCGCGGACTTCCGAAAGGCTCGCGGGTAATGGTCGGATACCTTCGGGCGGGCGTGCTTCAGGTTCGGCAGCGTTTCACGACCGACCTTGAAAAAGCGGCACGGTCGCTTCGGATCGTCGGTTCAAGCACGACCGTTTCGCCGCGGAATCCTTATGACGGTGTGCTCGATGCCTTGAATCGTTTCGATTCGCTTCCGGCCGGACGCCGGGCGATCTTTATGGTCTCGGACGGGGTCGATGCGTCGCAGGGCTTCTTCGGCGCAACTCCGAGCCAGAGCGTCGATCTGGACCGGGCGATCTTTAATGCCCAACGCAAAAGCGTTTCGGTGTTTTCGATCTATTCGCCGACGGTTCTGACCGACAACCGGAATTCGGCGCTGGCATTGTTTGGGCAGGGTTCGCTTGAGAGGCTTGCAAAGGAAACGGGCGGCCGGGCGTTCTTCCAGGGCCAGATAGCCCCGATCAGCTATGACCCGTTCTTCCGCGAGCTCAAGCTGCTGCTTGACCGTCAGTTTCTGCTGACCTATCTTTCGACGAGTACGAAAAAGGGCTTCTATCGCCTGGACGTCCTAAGCACAAATCCGGACGTGCGAATTGTCCATCCAAAGGGTTACGTTTACCGCTGAACTATTTGACCGCCCGCTTGCAGATGGGGCAGACGGGCACATCCTCTTTCAGCAGCAATCCGATCCAGAAAAAGAAGAGCGTGAAGATGAGAAGGGTGCCGAAGACGATCCAGCCTGCGGTCGAGATGCGCCGCTCGATGACCGGAAGGAAATGCGTCCCGCAAAATGGGCAGCGATAGTTGCCGGAAAGGTCTTTGGGGCCGGTGTAGGCAAGTGCTCCTGCCTGCGGGGCTAGGGGAGCTTCGAGAAGCGGAGTTGTCCGCGGCCGGGCACCTAGATTGATCGTCCGCCCTTCGGCCTGCGTTTGAAACTCATCGGTCTTCCATGCATAGGGCCGCGGCGGAGCCTGGTCGTAATCAACCTGCTGCCGAACGGCCATCCTCGCTCCGCAAAACCGGCAGAATTGGCTTTCATCGGCATTCGTTTTGCCGCAATTTTGACACTGGATCACAACCTTATGCTACGCGGAACCGCCGGCGGAGGTTCCATCCCATCTTCTGTCGAAAAAACTAGAAGCGGATGCGTTCTCCGCTTCGGATGGCAGTATACACCGATTCGACCAATTCGACCGACCGGAAACCATCTTCGGCGGTGACCAGCGGTTCGCTACCCGCGAGGATCGAATCGATGAACGCACGGTCCTCCTGAACGTAGCCCCAACGCTCTTCTTTTTCCGTCATATGAAATGAGAGCGTTTCAAAGTTTGCGTCCATTCCGCGGGAATCGAGCAAGCGTTCCATTTCTTCCGTCATGATCGTTCGGTGATGACAAAAGACCTCGATCCGCTCAAAGGGAAAATGCCAGCTCGCGTCCGAGGAAGATGCGAAGGTGCAGTGAAAGCCGCTCTTGAACTTGAAGATGATCGAAAATTCATCGAGTTCGGGATATTCGTGCTGCGACCCATAGGCGACCAGTTCTTCGATCTCACCGAACTGGAACCGCATCATATCGAATAGGTGGACGGTCGTCTCATAAAGAAAGCCGCCGGTCACATTCACATCGCCGGTCCAGACCGGATTCTTCAGCTCGCCGCGGTTCATCTTTATGTGGGCCGAGTGGGCCGTGTCGTTACCGAGCAGCTCTTTCAGCGTCGCATAGACCGGAGCAAAACGCCGATTGTGCCCGACCTGAAAGACGCCCTTGCCGTTGAGGGCCGCGTCGCGGAGTTCGCGGGCATCGTCGATGCCGATCGCGAACGGCTTTTCGCAAAAGACATGCTTCCCTTCGGCAATCGCGTGGAGTGCGATCTCTTTATGCGTTTTGTTTGGCGAGCAAACGAGAACGGCATCGCAGTTTTCCATCAATTCGTCACGCGATGAACAGACCTTGCCGCCGATGCTCTTGGCGGTACGCTCCGCCCGCTCCGGGACGATATCGAACAACGCCGAAACCTCGGCACGCTCATCGCGCGTATAAATACGCCCATGAACATTGCCGATGTACCCGGTTCCTACTATGCCAATACGAACTTTACTCATTGCATTTTTAACAACGGATCAACACTGATTCGCACCGATTGTGGACGGTCCGTCAAAGGGACAATCCGTGAAGATCCGCGCGAATCTGTTGTTCATTCCACTACCAGCTTCCGCCCGCGGCGTACTTTCCGAGTCCGAGAGCCTTTTCGGCCGCTTCTTTCGCTTCTTTTGCGACGACGAACGGGTCACGCTCCCAATATTCCGGCCGAAAGATCTCGACGCTTGCCGGGCCTTCGTAGCCGATCTTGTCGAGCGTCTCTTTCATCTTTGCGATCGGCAGAACGCCTTCGCCCGGATAGAGCCGCTTTGAGTCATTGAGCTGTTCTTTCGGAAGGTCTTCGGCGCCATTGATGTGAAAAATGAAAAGCTTCTTCGGGTCGAGATTCTCGAGAGCTTCCCACGAAGAACTACCCGCGTAAAAATGATAGGTGTCGATCACATTCCCGACGCTTTCGCGGCCAACGAGGTCAACGATCTTGCTGCCGAGATCGAGCGTCGTCACCGAGTTCCCTGCCTCGCCGAGAAACTCGAAACCGAGCTTTACACCATGCGGTTCCGCAATATCGGCCAGTTCATTAAGCACGCGGACGGATTCCTCGATGGTTTCTTCATCGGTCTTCGGCCCTTGCCTAAGCGCTCCCGGAACAGAAAGCACGTACGGGCATCCGATCGCCGCCGAAATGACCGAAAGCTTTTCGCATTCTTCCTTGATCGCGGCGTAGTCTTCATCCGAACGCCACGTTATGTGCTCGAGCGTGTTGATCGAGAGCACTCCGACGCCGGTCTCTGCCAAAAGCTGCTTCAGGTCTTCGACCGTATACGTTTCAAGGTAGTCGTAAAGCTTATTTGAACGGAGTTCCACCAGTTCAAATCCCGCCGCTGCCGCCGAGCGGATGTCCGTCTCGAGGTCCGCGGTCATCGTTGTTGCGCCATTGATCGCAAGTCTCATATCGTCTCCTTTTGCCGGAAAAAGCAAAGCCAGATTCTAGCACGCCGAACGCCGCAAAACATAAACGGCAGCCATGCCCGGCAACCCTGAACGTTGCCATTACGTCCAAACATCGGTTAACCTAGGGGTTCGGCCCCTGCCCGCTGTAAATTCCGCCAGAAAATTATGAGGTTCGCACTATATTCGCTTGTTTTGGCTCTATTGCTCTCGGTCTCCTCGCTCGGCCAGTCGTCCGATGCCGCTCTGCGGCGGGCGATCGACGCCGACAATGCGGCAAAGCTTGAAGCCGGCGGAAAACTGCCGGTCATGGCCGTTGAAGAGCATCTCTCGCGTGCGGAAACCTATATGGCAAATCGGCTTTTTCCGCAGGCCCGCGAGCATTGGGCGATCGTGCTCGAGAAATACCCTGAGGCCGCCGGAACGCCAAAGGCACTTTTCGGCACCGCCCGCTCGTATATGTGGGAACGCGAGTACCTGAAGGCGGTCGACTGGTTCGATCGTCTGCTGAAGGACCACCCGATGACCAAAGAAGGCCGCGACGGGCTTGCCTTCAAGGGAGCAAGCTACGTTCGTGCCGGAAAGAATCTCGAGGCCGCCCGAACCTACGAGCAATACACGGTGATGTTCCCGACCGGCGAGCGGATCGAATCGGCATACCTCAACATCATCGACGCCTACCGCGAAGCTGCCGAATACGCAAAGGCGGCGGAATGGGTTGAGAAGGCTGTCCGCGAATTTCCGGGCAAGACGACCGAGGTCAATGCGTTACAGGCTCTGGTTCGGATGGAACTCTATCGCGGCCGTTGGATTGAGGCTGCTGCGGCGGCCGACCGAATGCTAGCCGTTCGCAGCTTTGCGGGCTCGATGACCTCTGCGGACGAAGCTAGATTCCTGAAGGGATTTGCCCTGGATAAAGCCGGAAAGAAAGCGGAAGCGAACAGCGCTTTTACGTCGATCACTCAGTCTCCGACCTCATATTTTGGCGGCCTTGCCGATGAGCGAAGCGCCGGGTCGCCGGTCAAAAAGACGGCTGCAGTCGCTTCGCGAATGTATTCGCAATACCCGACTCCGTTCAAGATTCAGGTTATGCGGCACGCCGCGAAGCAACGGATAGACCCGCGATTCATTCTGGCGATAATGAAGCAGGAAAGCTCGTTCCGGCCGACCGCAAAGTCGCCTGCCGGAGCTCGCGGGCTTATTCAGCTCGTTTTCGATACGGCGATCAAATACAAGGATGAGGCAGGATATCCGAGGCTGCAGCCCGATGACCTTTACGACCCCGAAACGAACATCGCCATCGGTTCGATCTATATTCGGAAGATCAAGGACGAATTTGGCGGGCTCTATGAAGCCGTTGCGGCAAGCTATAACGCGGGTGAGGACAACGCTGCACGTTGGCTCAACCGCACGAAGCCCAAAGATCCGGGACTTTTCGCTGCAGAGGTCGGCTTTGCCGAAACCAAGAATTACGTCTTCAAGGTGATGAACAACTATCGGGTCTATCGCGAACTTTACGACGAAAAACTGAATCGCCGATAAGCTCGTGCGACGATCGAAAATGAAAAACGCCCGGCAATTTGCGACCGGGCATTTTCATTTAGAGCAGTTCGGACTATTGACAAGCCGTTTTGCGCCAGCCGATTGGCCCTTCCATACATTGGAACAACTGGCCAACGCCATCAAGGGCGAACGACGTGTCCTCAACATCGCTCTTGCTAAGCTCAAGCCGGTAAAGCTTTCCGAGCACCGATTCATCGTCCTCGACGAGGCGGGAAACAAAAACCACCGTTACGCTCTTTTCGTTGACCTCGCCAAGTTGATAGACGCTAAAATCAGGGGCCGCACCGACCTCGATATTGAGTTCGGCGAGCATTTTTACTGCGCACTCCTCCGGAGTGCCTGCACATTCCGCTGGTGCTGAATGATCGATGACGTCCCAGCGGGTCGGGTCCGTTACAAACTTTGAGAACTTCTGCTGACCGAATGCATCGGCTGAGAAAAGTGTGAAAGCGAATACGAAGAGAGCGACAAACGTGGTTCTTTTCATTGATTTCCTCCTTTGATGTTGAAGAGATGGGTTATCCGGGGGAAATGGCCGGAACGGTTGAACCGCCTGCTGACAAGCGGATATGTTCCATCACTGGAACAGCTATTCTTTGCTTCGAAACTTGAACGAATTATCGGCGAGAGCCGTTTGAGGTCTGCGTTGTGGGCGGCACTGCCAATTGCAGATGCCTGCAAAACAGATTTAAACATAGCATGATTTCGCTACTTTTGTCCAGAAACTCTCGAGATCGGGCAATATCGGCACGAAAAAACGCCCGAGATCATGCCCCGCGACGACTGGCACAAGGCAAAGTGCCCGTGAGCGGCAGCCTATGAAAATTTGAAAACTGCCCGCCACCGTCTAAAATAAAGTCTATGAGCGAATCTGCTGAGTTGCCGATGAATTTTGGCGGGATTGACGACGAGGGCTTATCTTCATTTGACCGGTCGAAGATACTCGTTTGGCCTGTTTCGTATGAAGGCACCGTCTCGTACGGCACCGGAACCGGGCGCGGCGCAATGTCGATCGTTGACGCCTCGCGGAATATGGAGCTTTACGAGGAAGAGACCGATACCGAGCCTTACCAGGTCGGCATTCATACTTTGGCGGAGTTCACGCCGCGTGAGACGCCGGCAGAAATGATGGATGCCCTCTATGCCGAGGCAAAACGGCTCGTCGATTCGGATAAATTCGTTTGCATGATCGGCGGTGAGCACTCGGTTTCGGCTCCGGTCATTAAGGCCCATGCCGAGAAATACCACGACATTAGTGTTCTACAGATCGATGCACATGCGGATCTCCGAGACACCTACGACGGAACGCCGCACTCGCACGCCTCGATCATGGCGCGGGTGGTCAAGGATATGCGGATCCCTTCGGTTCAGGTTGGCATCCGGTCGCTCTCGGCCGATGAGGCCCGCTCGATCACAGATGGACTCCCGACCAAGATCTTCTGGGCTCGCGATGTTGCCGGCAAGACGGATTGGATAGACGACGCCATTGCCGGTCTGACCGACAACGTTTATTTGACCATTGACATCGATGGCCTTGACCCGGCAATAATGCCGACCACAGGCACGCCGGAACCGGGTGGGCTTGGTTGGTACGAAACGCTCGAATTGATCCGACGAACAGCCGAGAAAAAGAACATTGTCGGGATGGACCTCGTCGAATATTCTTTCAACGATCTTTTTGACGCCCCGGCGTTCTTGTGCTCTAAGCTGATCTACAAGTCGCTTGCCTATGTTTTTCGTGATTCGCTCGAACGGGTCGCCGGCATCTAAGAGAGCTGCGGCCCGCGGAAATTGTCGAACCGAATAGGCCGTGCTGTCGTAACTATGACTACGTTGAAGATTTAGTTGATCGATCGTTCAAATAGACAGTTGAATTCGCAGTTTTCGGAGTTCTTTATATGAAAAGGTCATACGCATTTCTTGCCCTAGCTGCCGGTGTTTCTATTTTTGCAGCGAGCTGCAATACGGGTCTGCTTTCGCCGGCGGAAAACCCGGCTCCAGCGGCACCTGCGACCCCGCCCGCTCCGGTGGTTGTTGACGGTATTCGGACATCATATGCCGATATCGTTGAGAAAACGTCGCCCGCGGTTCTTAGGATCGAATCGGAAGTGCGGTCGCAGCCGCAAACCCGCCGGACAGAGCAGGGCTCGCCGTTCGATGAGTTCTTCCGTCAGTTTCCCGGCCCGCGTGGCAATCAGGGCCCGCGTGTTGAACGCGGCGTCGGCTCGGGTGTGATCGTTTCGGCGGACGGGACCGTGCTAACCAACGCCCACGTCGTTGACGAAGCAACCCGGATAACAGCGATCACTGCGGATAATCAACGCTTCGAAGCAAAGCTCGTCGGGATCGACAAGCCGAGCGACCTTGCGGTGCTAAAGATCGAAGCACAGAACCTTCCCTTTCTCTCGCTCGGAAATTCGGACGCGGTCCGGGTCGGCGACATCGTTCTCGCGATCGGTAACCCGCTCGGGATCGGGCAATCGGTAACAGCCGGAATCATCTCCGCAAAGGGCCGCCGAACGGGGCTCGCTTACGGCGGGGCCGATTCATTTGAGGACTTTCTTCAGACCGATGCGCCGATCAACCGCGGCAATTCGGGCGGAGCTTTGGTTAACCTTGAAGGCCAGTTGATCGGCATCAATTCCCAGATACTTTCCTCCCCAGGCAGCGGCGGCGGCAATATCGGGATCGCCTTTTCCATTCCGTCCAATATGGCGAAAAACATAATGGACCAGCTCATCGCCAATGGAAGGGTCCGTCGTGGGCTTTTGGGTGTGAATATTCAGGCGGTTACGGGCGACACGGCCCGGGCGCTTGAATTGCCCGATGCGGCGGGCGTTCTGGTAAGCAACGTTCGCCCGGGAAGCGCGGCCGAGAAAGCGGGCGTTCAACGCGGCGACATTATCACGGCCGTCAACGGTGAAAAGATCGACGACGGGAACGTTCTTCGCAACAAGATCGCCGGCACGCTTCCGGGAACGGAGGTAAAGCTTAGCATTCTCCGCAATGGCAACACCGTCGAACTTACGGTCGTTCTCGATGAGTTCGATCCGGAAACGGCTTCAGCCAACCAGCCTGCTCAGCCGAGCGGCGAAACCCAACCCGAACGCGGAAGCGGCAAACTCGGAGTAACTCTTCAGCCGGTCACTCCGGCCCTTGCTCGCCAGTACGGTACGGGCTCGGAAACCGAGGGCCTTGTCATCATCGAGATCGATCCGGCCGGAGCAGCCGCGGAGGCGGGCATCGCAAAGGGTGATATGATTCTTGAAGTTAACCGTCGAAGCGTTAAGTCGGCCGAAGAGGTCGAGGCCGCGCTTCAGCAGGCCGGCGATCGGCCGGTTTTGCTGCTTATTTCCCGCCGCGGAACCGTTACTTATCTCACAGTTCGATTGAATTAGGATTTTGCTTTGAACTTAGAAGCAAACAGAAAAAGCCGGCAGGTCAAACGACTCGCCGGCTTAATATTTTTTGGTCGGGACGGCGAGATTTGAACTCACGACCTCTCGCACCCCAACCAACTTGAGGGTTGATCAAGACTTATCACAATCGCTCAAAACGCCTCGAAATGGGCTTTTTGCATGCGAACAACAACCTATGAAACAGTTTGCGTCGGCAAAACTGCAACCATCTTGCAACCAACTGGTCGAGATTATTCCCTTGTAGAATGTTGATAAATGTGTCGTGAGAGAAGATTAAAATAGCACATTCTGATCGAAAGTAAACACCAATCTTGCTGTCCGGTGGTTTGTGACATTTGTTATCAATAAATGTCACAAACCACCAGCAAGCTTAATTGTTCTGGCTCATTAATAAACCACCGTCGTGGACGATATTTCCAGTGCCTAGCAATGCACCTCATCCACGATTTCACAGCAATACTTTCCCCTAAGCGTCCTAGCATAGAAACTGGAAACATCTCGATTACAGGATCGCGTTAATATGACGCAAATCATATTTTCTCGCCGTTTGGCGTGAGACTTTTAATGCTGTCGAGAGAGAGAGAGAGAGAGAGAGAGAGAGAGAACCGGAATAGAACTTCGGCCAAGGAAGATTGGCAAAACGGCAGCAGAAGTAAAGTTATGACGGTAGATCCGACGAACGAAGATCGTCGGTGGAAGGGTAAATGTTGTTTGATTCCTTCAATCGAAAAATTAAGGATCTGCGCGTATCAGTGACGAATCGCTGTAATTTTCGATGTTTCTATTGCGATCCTGATCCGGCCCCTTGCACCTCAAGTGATCCGAATCTTTTGACCTTCGACGAGATATACTTTCTCTGTGATGTGTTCGTCTCTCTCGGGATCGAAAAGATACGGCTGACCGGCGGCGAGCCCATGGTCAGGAAGGGACTCAATCTACTTGTTGCTGAACTCTCAAGCCTCAAACGCCGTGGCCTTCAAGAACTCGCGATGATCACTAACGGTAGCAACTTCGCAAGTAAAGCCGCCCTGCTACGATCGAGTGGCCTGGATCGGGTGACCTTTTCGCTGGACGGTCTAAAACCCGGCACATTTCGTTCAATTACGGGCTCCGACAAACTTTCCGACGTGCTCGACTCGATTGAGGCCGCCCGATCTGCCGGATACCCTAATATAAAGGTCAACGCTGTGATCGTCCGGGGCAGAAACGACGATGAGGTCGTTGACCTTGCTCGGTTTGCCAGAAGAAACAGTTTAACGGTCAGATTCATCGAGTTCATGCCTCTTGATAGTGGGCGTATCTGGGATCGCAAATATCTGGTCCCCGCCGCTGAGATCCGGGAGACAATAAATTCGGCCTTTCCAATAGTTCTTATAAACCCGTCCCGCAAAGGTGAGACAGCGTGGAGGTATCGCTTTGTTGACGGGACAGTCGGCGAGATCGGTCTGATCGCTTCCGTCACAGATGCCTTTTGCGGCGACTGTTCGCGAATTCGACTGACGGCCGATGGGCAGATAAGGACGTGTTTGTTCTCTACCCAAGAATATGACGTAAGAGAATTGCTGAGAAGCGGCGGATCTCGAAGCGATGTAACCGAACTTATTCGTTTTGCTGTCGCGAGAAAGGAGTTCGGCCACAAGATCGGTTCCTCAACATTTACAAATCCCTCACGGCCGATGAGCTCGATCGGCGGCTAAAAATATTCGTCAAAACATGACTTAAGTCATATTCTGAGCATTCCAACCCGCATAGCATTCCAACTGTTTCACTTATTTTGTGACTACAGAAGACTACGGAAGACTATGACGCGGCTCAACGTTCACGTTCCGGACGCGAACTACCACCAAAACCTGATCTCGTGCCAAGTGGCGTGTCCCGTTCATACGGACGCACGCGGTTATGTCCGGGCGATCGCAGATGGACGATTTGAGGAAGCCTATCTAATAGCACGCGGCCCCAATCCGTTTGCCTCGATCTGCGGCCGCATCTGCGGAGCCCCTTGCGAGATCGCCTGCCGCCGCGGAAAGATTCCCAAAGTAAATGACGACGGAATGTTCGTCGGCCAGGACCGACCCGTAGCGATCCGTGCGCTCAAGCGATTTGTGTGCGATCAGTTCGGGCCGGAGGCGAGACCGACGAGCGAAGTGTTGGACTCGATCAGGAACTTTATCCCGCCCGTTGCCGGAGATGCTGAGGAAATGGCGGCACTCTTGAGATCCGCGACCAGTCCTTCGGTCAGAAAAGGTGAAGGCGAAAAGATCGCGATCATCGGGGCCGGCCCCGCGGGGCTGTCGGCCGCTCACGACCTGGCATTGATGGGATTCAAGCCGGTCGTATTTGAGATCGAGCCCGTCGCAGCGGGAATGCTCGCGGTCGGCGTTCCCGCATATCGACTGCCGCGCGAACTGATCGAAAAAGAAGTCGCCGTTATCGAGGCTCTCGGCGTCGAGATCCGTTGCGGAGTAAAGGTCGGCGAAGATATTGCTTTTGCCGAGCTCCGCGAGGATTTTGCGGCGGTGATCATCGCGGTCGGTGCCAAATCATCACGCGGTCTCGGGCTGACCGGTGAGGATGGCCCTGGCGTTCTTGGCGGCGTCGACCTATTGCGTGCGGTCTCACTTGGCGAACATCTTGAAATGGGTCGGGAAATTGTCGTCATTGGAGGCGGCAATGTCGCGTATGACGTAGCGAGGTCGGTCGTCCGCCAGATCGCCTTTGACACGGCACGCACGGCCGCGAGGCTTTCCGAGACGGCGAATGTTCACCTTATCTCGCTTGAAGGTGCTGAAGAAATGCCCGCGGACACTATCGAGATCGTCGAGGGCGACGAAGAAGGTATCAAGCGCAGCAACGGCTGGGGACCGACAGAGGTGGTTCGCGATGAAAAAGGCAGAGTGACTGGCGTCGCGTTTCGCAAATGCGTGCGGG
The DNA here is from genome assembly GCA_964526245.1 of uncultured Chloracidobacterium sp. Taxonomy (GTDB): domain Bacteria; phylum Acidobacteriota; class Blastocatellia; order Pyrinomonadales; family Pyrinomonadaceae; genus OLB17. The sequence continues at coordinate 14,842 of CAZGLZ010000009.1, forward strand.
TTTATGACGAAGATCGAAAATTTTCACCGCTTTACGATGATGAGGAAAAGAAGGTAATTCCCTGCGACACCGTCCTTCTGGCTGTTGGCCAGGCACCGGCCCTCTCCTTTCTAGACGACGGCGGTAAGGACGTAGAACGAACACGCGGCGACTGGCTCAAGGTTGACCTAACTACACTACAGACCACTGCCAAAGGGGTCTTTGTCGCTGGCGATCTCGCACACGGAACGCGCTTGCTGATTGATGCCGTCGCGTCCGGCAAGGCAGCGGCGCGTTCCGTTTATCAATATCTGACCGGTAACACACTCGAACATGAACTGGTTAGAACCCATGTGATTCTTGGCCGATACCGTCGTGAACGCGGCTATGAATCGATCCGCCGAGTTGAAGTTCCGACCATCGAGCCCTCCGAACGACTCGCACATCCCGAGAACGTGGTTGAAATAGGTTTCAGCAAAGAAGAAGCGATGCGCGAGGCTTCGCGTTGTCTGGATTGCGGTGTCACTCCGGTTTTTGACGGCAGTCGGTGCGTACTGTGTGGCGGCTGTGCTGATGTTTGTCCGACCGAGTGTCTGAAGCTGATCTCGCTGGACAATCTCGAATTTGATACCGATATAGGACAAATGCTCGATTCATCGATCGGTAAGGACGTCGAGCTGAGCGAAAACTCGGCGATCCTGAAGGACGAGGACCGCTGCATTCGCTGTGCTCTCTGTGCGATCCGCTGTCCTGTCGATGCTATCTCAATGGAACGAGTCACATTTTCAACAAATTGGAGTTCTGTATGACGACACATCCAAGTGAAAAAAAATCACGATTTGATCCGGAACCGATGCCGCGGCGGGATTTTCTTGGGCTTGCGGCCTTGGGGTCGATGGCGGCGGCATTCGCACTCTCGATCCTCGGAATGCTCAAGCTGCCGAAGGCAGCCGTGTCCGCTTCGCCAGCGAAGAAATTTAATGTTGCCCTGCCTGACACGCTACCGGAGGGCGAAGCGTTCGTACCGCAAGGTCGAAACGTCGCTGTCTTTCGCGACGGCGAAGGCGTATTTGCGATCTCAACCGTTTGCACCCATTTGGGATGCATCGTGAAGACAAGCGCGGCGGGATTTGATTGTCCCTGTCACGGGTCGGGTTTTCAAAAAGACGGAACGGTAAGAAAAGGGCCGGCCCCGACACCGCTGCCGTGGCTGAAAGTCTCAAAAAATGGAGGCGTTCTCACCATTGACGAGGAAGCAACTGTAAAGACTGGAACAAAGGTGTAGATCATGAAAGCAGAAGGCTATTCAGCATTACACGAATTCTGGATCAATCTGCGATCCATCCCGAATCACGTCTATCGGGCGATGTTTCGCGGCGGCCCCCCAAAGACCGACCGCACGAGGTCGTCGTTTATCTTTGGCAATGTCTTTCTCCATCTTCATTCGGTCCGCACACATCTCTGGAGCCTTCGTTGGAGCACGACGATGGGGCTCGGCATCATGACGACCGCAGCATTTCTGATAACCCTCGTCACCGGCATTCTGCTGATGTTCTATTACAAGCCGTATCCGGACGTAGCCTATCAATCGATCAAGGACATTCATTTCATCGTACCGACTGGCCGCTTTATGCGGAACATTCACAGATGGGCCGCCAACGTAATGGTGGTCGCCGTGATACTGCACATGGCACGGGCGTTCTACACCGCATCGTACCGAAAACCGAGGGAATTCAACTGGTTCATCGGCTGGGGCTTGCTGGTCACGACCTTGGGCTTGTCGTTTACCGGCTATCTGCTTCCCTGGGATCAACTAGCATACTGGGCGATCACTATCGGCGCCAATATCGCCCAGAGTCCTCGCGAAATCACTGATGCCCTTGGGATCACGGCCTGGGCAGATATCGGCGGCTTGCAACGTGAAATATTGCTGGGATCCGACAAGGTCGGCGAAGAAGCGTTGATCAGATTCTATCTGCTCCATGTGATGATATTGCCTCTGGCACTTGTCATGTTGATGGCCGTGCATTTTTGGCGAATACGCAAGGACGGCGGGCTCGCGAAACCGGAGAATGCCGATGAGATGGTCGCCGAGGAAGCCAAAGAATTCTATCCGGTATTTACGGATGCACCGACGAAAACATACCACCTTGCCGCTGTTGTGAAAGGCAAAACGCCCGCGGTCGGCAGCGGGCCCGAACACACGGTTCCGTCGATGCCGCACCTTTTCTATGCCGAGCTTGGCGTGCTGATGCTGACAACTCTGATATGCGTCGCGTTGGCATTCGTTTCTGACGCGCCGTTGAAAGAACTGGCAAATCCGCTCGTTCCTGAGAATCCGGCAAAAGCACCGTGGTATTTCCTCGGGCTGCAAGAGATCGTCTCGTTCTCGGCATTCATGGGCGGCATTGGCATTCCGATGCTGTGCGTGATCGGCTTGGGCCTGATCCCGTTCCTGGACCGTGAAAAAGAAGGAACCGGCGAATGGTTTGGCGGGCCGGGCGGATGGAAGCTGGTGAAATGGTCGGCTGTCGTTGGATTTGCAGCTTCGATCGGTGTCGAAGCATTTGCAATACATTTCGGTTGGCTTCGCGAGTGGTTCCCGGATATTCCGCAGCTTTTCATCACGTTTATCAATCCCGGAACCGTCTTGACAGCGATCTACGCGGCTTATTCGATTTGGGCTGTCCGAAAGTACAACTCAACCCGTGCCGGAGCACTCGCTTTGTTCACCTGCTTCCTGTGCGGCTTCATTGTGCTGACGGTGATCGGCACCTACTTCCGCGGCCCGAACTGGGACTTTTTCTGGTCGCCATCTGACTGGGGAGGCCATTGACGCTATGAACAAGAATAAATATCTGTTGATGGTTTCAAGTATCGGGGTTTTCCTGCTCCTCGCCGCTGCGGCTGTGTCCGAGAACTTCATGAAGGACTGGCATGGAATCCAGGGGAGCGCCAAAACTACAGAAGGCCCGATCGATCTGCGGCTTCGGCAGATAGTGAATCCGCAGCTCAAAGTCACGGACCGCTGCGTCACTTGTCATGTCGGGATGGCATCCGGCGAACAGATCACGACCGATCAAAAGGTGGGTGCAGCCCATAAGCCAGTCGTCCATTCCCCGACCGAGATCGGCTGCACGACCTGTCATGGCGGACAGGGACAAGCAACTGAGAAAGACGACGCTCACGGCAATGTTCACTTCTGGACCGAGCCGATGCTGCCCGCGAAGTATGCCTACGCAAGCTGCGGAACCTGTCACACGCCGTTGAATGTTCCCAATCTGCCAACTCTCGATATTGCACGTAAGACCTTTGAAAGGCTCGACTGCTACGCGTGTCATCGCCTCGACGGCCGAGGGGGTACGCTGCGTCCGGGCGGCAATGTGACCGGAATGGAAGGCCCCGACCTATCCCATGTCGGCCTGAAAGGATACAACGCGGAATGGTATGCCGCCCACCTGCTGAGATCGCAGCAAGGACAGGACGAAGTTTGGAAAACCTCATTTCGCGAGGTGAACGAGGCGGACCGCTCGGCTCTTAAGATCTTTCTCGATACCCAAATGGGTGCGCCCAAACTAATTGAGGCAAAGGCTCAGTTCAACACGGTCGGCTGTGCCGGGTGCCACACCGTCGGAACATTCGGTGGGGATGCAGGCGTGAACTTATCGCTTTCCGGTTTCAAGGATCCCAACCAGCTTAACTTCTCAAAGGTTCCGGGCGATCACACTCTCACCAACTGGGTCGTCCAGCATTTCCGTTCACCTGCGTCCACGGTCGCGGGATCGCAGATGCCCGCACTTGGGTTGTCTGATAACCAGATCGACCTGCTGACGCTATATACACTTTCGCTCAGACGGCGCACCTTGCCTGACGTCTATCTTCCGAAAGATCGCGTACGCGCCATGCGTTTCGGCGAGCGCGAGTTTGCTAAGGACGGCGAGACCATTTACACCGCGGTGTGTTCAAGTTGTCATGCGGCAGACGGACGAGGAACCCGTTTTCCGGGTCTTGTTCCGAATCCGTCGATAACAAGTCCTGAGTTCCTGCAGCTCGCCTCTGATGATTTTCTCTACCAAACGATTCGAAATGGCAGGCCCGGACGTCCGATGCTGGCTTGGGGTGATCGCGTGAATGGATTCAACGACGAAGAGATTCGCGCTGTTATCGCCTACCTTCGCTGGCTCGGTGGGAACATCCAGGCACAACCTGATGCCAAGGCTCAATTGTGGGCGAGAGGTGATGCATCATACGGAGCCACACTTTTTACTTCAAATTGCGCGGGTTGTCATGGAAAAAATGGTGTCGGTGCAGATGGTCCGGCACTCAACAACAAAATGTTCTTGTCGAGCGTTTCAGACACCTTTCTGGTCGGGACGATCACACGTGGTAGGAGCGGGACTGTGATGCAAGGGTTCGGAGATCCGTCGCCGATCCGAAGAGCATTAACCCAAGCCGAGGTAGAATCGATCGTGGTTTACATACGTTCATTGAGCGCAAAATAGTTGAGCATTAAACGAGGAATGATATGAAAAAAGAGATCTCAAGACGCGAATTTATGGCGAGGATCACTGCAGCCGGATTTGGGGCGTTGGTGGCATCAACGACAAATGCATGGGGCCTCGAGGCAATAACAAATCCGCTGGCCGCCTATCCGAACCGTGAATGGGAAAAGGTCTATCGCGATCTGTGGGCCTACGACTCGCGTTATACCTTTACCTGCGCTCCAAACGACACGCACAACTGTTTGCTCAACGCCCATGTCCGTCAGGGTGTGATCACACGCATCGGCCCGACAATGAAATATGGCGAGGCCGTCGATCTGCTCGGCAACGGCACTTCGCATCGGTGGGACCCGCGTGTTTGTCAGAAGGGACTTGCCTTGACGCGGCGTTTTTATGGCGACCGGCGAGTAAACGGCACGATGGTCCGAGCCGGTTATAAGAAATGGTACGAGGCAGGTTTCCCTCGCGGTGCCGACGGGCGTCCGCCGGAACAATATTTCCAGCGTGCCCGCGACGAGTGGGTTCGAATGTCGCACGATGAAGGGGCCGTCATCGTCGCCGCGGCATTGAAAAACATCGCCGAAACCTACACCGGCGACGAAGGCAAGCGAAAGCTCAAGGAACAGCATTACGACGAAGCGACTATCGAGGCCACGCAGGGTGTAGGTACGCAGGTCATGAAGTTTCGCGGAGGAATGCCGCTGCTAGGTATGACCCGCGTTTTTGGCATGTACAGAATGGCGAATTCGATCGCACTGCTCGATTCACACATTCGCGGGGTCGGACCCGACAAGGCGATGGGGCCCAAGGGCTTTGACAATTATTCGTGGCATACCGATCTGCCACCAGGCCACACTATGGTCACCGGCCAGCAGACGGTCGAATTCGACCTAAACTCGGTCGAGCAAGCAAAAACCGTTGTTGTCTGGGGAATGAACTGGATCACGACCAAGATGCCTGATGCTCACTGGCTGACCGAAGCAAGAATGAAAGGCACCCGCGTCGTGGTCATCGCCTGCGAATATTCGGCAACGGCCACGAAAGGCGACGATGTCCTTGTCGTTCGTCCAGGAACGACACCGGCTCTCGCACTCGGTTTTGCCAACGTGATCATGCAGGAAAACCTGTATGACAAGGAGTATGTGCAGCAGTGGACGGACATGCCGATCCTCGTTCGCATGGACACGCTCAAATATCTCAAGGCAGCAGAAGTTTTCGGCGGCGATCCGGCAGTTCTAAAACAGACATTCATCGTAAAGGATGGTGAAAAGGCACCTCCGCCTATCCAACAGACGGTGAAGAATGTCGTGCCCGAAAAGCTCCGGCTTGAATGGGGCGATTACGTCTTTTGGGATGCGAAAAAGAATGCTGCTCAGCCGCTCACGCGTGACGATGTTGGTAAGAATTCCAAGGCTGTCGACGCAATGCTTGAGGGCTCGATCGAGGTCACGCTCGCCGACGGCACCAAGGTAAGATGTCGTCCAGTCTTCGATCTCGTCAAGGAGTACGCGGCACATTTTACGCCGCAGACTGTTGAGGAACTGACTTGGGCCCCGGCCGCCGCCGTGCAGAAACTGGCCCGGCATTTTGCCCAAGATCCCGGGACGACACTTTTTGCATTGGGAATGGGCCCGAACCAGTTCTTTAACAGCGATAACAAGGACCGCGACGTATTCCTGCTCGCGTCACTCACGGGAAATGTCGGCAAGATCGGTGGCAACGTCGGATCCTACGCCGGAAACTACCGCACGGCTCTCTTTAACGGAGCACCGCAATACATCAACGAGGATCCATTCGACATTGAGCTTGACGAGACAAAACCCGCTCGCCCGAAGCAGTATTGGAGGGCAGAATCGGCCCACTACTACAATCACGAGGATCATCCACTCCGAGTTGGCAACGCGCTTTTGACCGGCAAGACCCATATGCCGTGCCCGACGAAATCACTGTGGTTTGCCAACGCAAATTCGATCCTCGGCAACGTCAAATGGCACTACAACATGGTCGTCAACGCTTTGCCGAAAATCGAGTTGATCGCCGTTAACGAGTGGTGGTGGTCGACGTCGTGCGAATGGGCGGACGTGGTCTTTGGCGTCGATTCATGGGCTGAGCTGAAGCATCCGGACATGACCGCGTCGGTAACAAATCCGTTCCTGCTCGTCTTTCCAAAAACCCCGATCCCGCGAATCTTTAATACGATGGGGGATATCGAGGTTTACGCTACGGTCGCGTCAAAGCTGGCCGATTTGACTGGGGACAAGCGTTTTAACGACTACTGGAAATTTGTCCGCGAGGACAAGACAGACGTCTATTTACAGCGGATACTCGACCATTCGACAAACACAAAAGGCTACTCGTTCAAAGATCTCCACGAGAAGGCGATCAACGGCGTGCCGGCTATTATTAACAGCCGCACGACGCCGAAAAACGTCGGATACGATCAATTGGTCGACGCCACGCCTTGGTACACTAAGAGCGGCAGGCTCGAGTTTTATCGCGAAGAGGACGAGTTCATCGACGCCGGCGAGAATCTGCCCGTTCACCGCGAACCCGTCGATTCGACATTCTACGAACCAAATATAATCATCTCGGCGCCGCACGAAGCGATGCGTCCTAAAACGCCGGAAGACTACGGAGTCAAACGCGACGACCTTACCTGCGAAACGCGCTGCGGCCGTAACGTCATCTACACTTGGGCAGAAGCGAAACAGACGGCTCATCCATTGATCAAGGACGATTACAAGTTCATATTCCACACGCCAAAATTCCGCCATGGCTCGCACACCACGCCGATCGACACGGATATGAACGCGATGCTTTTTGGCCCGTTCGGCGATATATATCGCCGCGACAAACGCTCGCCGTTTGTCACTGAGGGATACGTCGATATCAACCCTTCGGACGCTCAAGAACTTGGTGTCAATGACGGCGACTATGTTTGGATCGACGCCGATCCCGAGGATCGTCCGTTCCGCGGATGGCAAAAGGATAAGAAGAATTATGCATTTGCCCGGCTGCTCTGTCGTGCTAGGTATTATCCGGGTACGCCCCGCGGCGTGACGCGTATGTGGTTCAACATGTACGGCGCGACGCCCGGTTCGCAGCAGGGACAGCAAGAGCGTAAGGACGGCCTAGCAAAGAATCCACGGACGAACTATCAGGCTATGTTTCGCTCCGGCTCGCATCAATCGGCAACCCGTGGTTGGCTAAAACCGACCTGGATGACCGATTCCCTGGTTCGCAAAGGTATGTTCGGCCAGGAGATGGGCAAGGGTTTTGCGGCCGACATTCACTGCCCGACCGGTGCTCCCCGTGAATCATTTATCAAGATCACCAAAGCCGAACCCGGCGGCATAGGTGACGAACCGCTATGGCGTCCGACCAAGCTTGGCATCCGGCCTAGAAATGAATCGGATGCAATGAAACGTTACATTGCAGGAGATTTTGTCGGCAAGAAGTAGTGAACTAAATGGATCCGGCGCGAATACACATTTTTCTGAACTACATTCCGCTTCTCGGGATGATACTCGGCATTGCGCTGCTCCTTTATGGAATGCTGCGGCCGGACAGCTACGTCATGCGGGCGAGTCAAGGGCTATTCGTCGTAACGGCGTTGGTAACGTTAGCGGTCTACGCAACGGGTGAGATAGCCGGGAAGGGCGCTCACCTTATGTCCGGGCCGCCCTGGACAAATATCGTCGCCCACCGGACATCTGCCCTGCCAACATTTGTCGCGATCGAACTGACTGGCGTATTCGCTCTCGTCGGTTTGATCCGAACGATCCGCGCAAAGGGCCTGCCACGGTGGAACGCACTCATTGTAATTATTCTTGCGATAGCTTCCCTTGCTCTGGCCGCCCGGACGACGCACATCGGGAGACAGATCTTCGTTCTCAACGCGTCATCTGCCGCCCTTATCATCAAGCCCCAGCCAAGCAACATAGACGGAAAAGATCACAATACGGAGAAAAAACTATGGCACGCGTAAATAACTGGCAGCTCGGACGAGAAATGTCCTATTGGTATCCGGAAAGCCGACCGCAAAAGCAATTTGCCGCCGTTTTCGATACGAATAAATGTATCGCGTGCCAAACCTGCACGCTGGCGTGCAAAACGACGTGGACCTCGGGCAAGGGGCAGGAGTATATGCTCTGGAACAACGTCGAAAGCAAGCCTTACGGTTCCTATCCGCTTGCCTGGGACCTTAATCTCCTAAGTTTGCTCGATGGGCAAAATTGGGGTGAGGAAAATGGCCATTCTGTTTATAAAGGAAGCACCATTTTTGAGTCAGCACCTGCCGGCGAACGCGTTCTCGGTTGGCGGCCGGAAGATGAGGACTACGCCTATCCAAACGTTGGCGAAGACGACTGTGCCGGTGGCATCGAGCACGGCGCCAGTATCGAGATCCCACACGCGATGGCGTGGTTCTACTATCTCGCCCGTATCTGCAATCACTGCACTTATCCGGGTTGCTTGGCATCATGCCCTCGAGGTTCGATCTACAAGCGACCCGAGGACGGCATCGTGCTCGTCGACCAAAACCGCTGCCGCGGCTATCAGGAATGTGTCCGCGGCTGTCCGTATAAGAAGGTGTTTTTCAACCCGATGACGTCGACATCGGAAAAATGCATCGCCTGTTATCCGAAGATCGAGCAAGGGCTGTCGCCGCAGTGTTTCGCAAATTGCATTGGTAAGATCCGCGTTGCCGGATTTATCAATACTCCGGACAAGGCCGAGGCCGACAACCCGATCGATTACCTTGTCCATATCAAGAAAGTCGCCTTGCCGCTCTTCCCGCAGTTCGGCCTTGAGCCAAACGTTTACTACATCCCGCCGATCCATGTTCCAACGGCGTTTACCCGCCAGATGTTCGGCCCTGGTACCGATAAGGCAGTCGAGATCTACCGAAACGCACCGAACGATCAGGACCTGACCAGCTTACTAGGCCTATTCGGCTCGACCGAGGCGATAATGCGCAAATGGAAACGTGTCGGTGATAAGGCAATCGGTATGGATGAGAATGGAAAAGAGCTGGTCAATGTTCCGTTTAAGGAGCCGGTACACATTCGCCCGGCATACGACAAGCTCTATCAGATCACGCGCACCAATTGTCCGTGAGGAGGTTTTTTATGCGATTCGTAACGTCGCTCACTATTTTGGCTCTTTTATTCGCGACTTCGTGCACTAAGGTTCAGGTCCCGACGCCCGAGGTTAATGTCGCCCAGGTCAAGGAGATCACGCTTGATCCAAATGCGACCGTCTGGGATGCAGTCTCGCTCCACGCATCGAAAATGATCCTGCAGGATCTCGTAGAGCCGCGTCTATTAGAACCGTCGACGTCTGAGGTGATGGTCAAGGCGATCACAAACGGCAGCGAAATAGCTTTCAGGCTCGAATGGCTGGACGAAAGCCAAAGCGACATGCCAGGGCCTAGACATTTTATAGACGGCTGCGCCGTACAGCTTCCTTCAAGGGCCGATCCAAATGTCCCGGCCCCGCAAATGGGTGAAGTCGGCAAAACCGTTGAGATCTCGTACTGGCGTGCCGATTGGCAAGCGATCGTCGAAGGGCGAGCCGACAATATCAACGCGTTATATCCAAATGCATCGATCGACCATTACCCGGCGGAGGCTAAGCCGCTCGAGAATAACCCGCAGGCTCAGGCCGAGACTGCTGCGCGGTACGCTCCGGCACGAGCACTCGGAAGCCGGCGTTCCGGCCCACGCGAACAACCGGTTGAAGACCTGATAGCCGAAGGGCCGAGCACATTGTCGCCGGCCCCGAACGCTGTCTCAAAGGGAAAGGGCGTCAAAACGCCTAAAGGTTGGGCCGTCGTCATCTCGCGGCCAATGCCAGCCGGTTTCTCAGCAGCGATGCCATCGCAGATCGCGTTTGCGGTCTGGGAGGGTTCCCACATCGAGGTTGGGGCAAGAAAGATGCGAACAGGCTGGGTGCCGCTGATTTTGAAGTGATCGGGAGAAACTATGGCGGTGATCAGTGATCTAATGAAGGTTCACAAGGTGATCGACGAATTATTCTTCGAACACCAGCGGGCACTGCTTCATTTTGATTTTGAAAAGGCTCTCCGCATTCTCATTGCTTACGAGTCCACGCTTCTTAATCATATGGCGGACGAAGAAAACATTTTGCTCCCAGTTTATGAAAAGCGGGCAGAGTTCCCGGCCGCGGGAGCTCCGAAACTTTTCTATGACGATCACATCAAGATGCGTTCGCATCTTGAACTTTTTAAGCAAAAGACACACGACATGCCGTCAGAAACGGAGTTGGATCGTGTACTGCTTCAGCTTCTGGATCGTGAAGCATTCTATCTTCGCCTCTGCAGCCATCACGACCGGCGTGAAGGCGATTTCCTTTATCCAATGCTCGACGAACTGCTATCCGATAAAGAAAAGCATGAAATGCTTGACCGCGTGAGACTTCGCGGGGAAATGCACTAACTAGGTGTCCACTATGAAAACCCAGGAAAACTATACAAGAGATCTGCTCACCGAGGCGGCGGAATGGCGGCTGATAAGCCTACTATTCGATTGTCCGTCAAATGCTTGGCTAAAGCAGGTCGCAGATCTCGCAAACCCCGTTAGAGACAAGAAACTGAAACGTGCCGCAAAAGCCGCTCAGAAAGAGGCCAGTGAAGGACTATTTCATTCCATCTTCGGACCTGGCGGACCGGCCCCGGGTCGCGAAGTAAGCTATCGTGGCTGGGTTCAACCGGGTTATATGTTGGCAGAATTGAATAGCTTTTACGACGCGTTCTCGTATAAACCGACGACGAACGAGGTGCCAGATCATGTTGCAGTAGAGACCGGATTCGTCGCGTATCTGCGATTGAAAGAACTTTATGCTCTGGAAAACGGCGATAGCGAAAGTGCAGACGTCACTTCCAGGGCGTCAATAACGTTTGTCGACGATCATATTTCAAAATACGCCCAAAGGCTGGCTAAGTTGCTTGCGGCATCCGGGATAAATTACCTTAAGCTCGCAGGGGCGGCGCTGTTTGACCGCGTCGGCCCGGACAGGGATAAATCGAAACAAATATTTTTGCCGGTGCTCGATGACGAGGATGAATCTAAGTTTGAGTGCGGTGGAGCGATTTAATACCTTTGGATTCTTACAGATCATGCCATCGTCAATAGAATATCCCGGATGTCTTTTTCAGTGGTGTCCGGGTTGATGAAACAGAACCTCGATACGGTTTCGGGGCCTTCCGGGTTTCTCCATTTGGTTGGAGCGACCAGAGCGAACCCTTCCTTGTGATTCTTGTACGTCCAGGCCCGGTAATCCGCGGCCTCCCATCCTTTTCGACGGTACAGGACACAGGAGAGACTGGGTTCCCTTACGAGTTCGGTATGTTCGAATTCTGATATCAGTCGGCCGGCGATCTGGGCGAGTTCGATCCCACGTTCGATAGCCTTTTCGTACCTATCCGTGCCGTGTGTTGCCAATGAGAACCACAACGGAAGGCCGCGCACACGACGGGTTAGCTGTATCTGATAGTCCGACGGATTAAATCCCTTTGCCCCTTCGTCGCTGAAGATATCGAGGTAGGAACCTTCCTGGGCGTGGGCTTTCTTTGCGAGTTCCGGATCTCGATAGATGATCGCACCGCAGTCGTAAGGTGAAAATAGCCACTTGTGGGGATCGATCGTGACGCTGTCGGCTTGTTCGATGCCGTTAAAAAGGTGACGCACCGAACGGGCTGCCAATGCTCCGCCACCGTAGGCCGCATCAACGTGAAACCATATCTCCTCTGATTTACATATCGTAGCGATACCCGCGAGATCGTCAATTATTCCCGCATTGGTCGTACCGGCCGTTGCTATCACAGCGAAGACCCTGGCACGGTCTTCCGCAGACATTCGTGCAAGAGTCTCAGCCAAATGAGAGCTTTCGAGCCTGCTCTCCGTTTCGATCAGGAGTACATCGGCGTCGATGACTTTCGCCATCGCTCGTATCGATGAATGAGCCCCGTTTGAGGCGATCACGATCCCACGGGTTTTAGAATTGCCTTCTTCGCTGTCTCGCCAATATTCGCGAGCGGTGACCATTGCGGAAAGATTTGCCTCTGTGCCTCCGCTTGTAAAAACACCAAATGCACCGGCTGGCATTCCGGTCAGTGAGACCAGCCATTCCATTGCTTGGTTCTCGGCAAAGATGCAGCCGGCTCCCTCCAGCCAGAAAGCCCCATGAACACTGGTTGCTGAGGTGACGAGATCGAACATGACAGCCGCCCGGGTCGGAGATGCGGGCACGAACGCAAGATGTCGGGGATGATCGATCGGGACACTTGCTTTGACCAAAACGTCCTTAAAAAGGGCAAATGCCTTCTCGCCGCCGATGCCTTTGGGTGTGACCGTATCGCCTACGAGGGCCTTTAACTCCTCTGCCTTCCGAGGAAAGCCAAGCTTAGGATCGGTATCGGAAATACGGCTGATCGCGTATTTGATAACATCGAGCGACATCTCGACAAGATCAATGTCTACGTTGTGCATAAATTCGGGATCCCAGCCGCCTTACGAGGTGGCTATCGCATCAGAATCCGGCGTAGTGTCCGATCACGACCGACGAAACGACAATCGTGCCGTACATGATCTCCCAGACGCCGATCTGCATCGCTTTCATTTTGTTGCGTCCAGGCGAAAGGCCAGCGATAGCTCGATAAGCCAGTACTGACATAGCCAGGATCGTCAAAAACGGACTAAGGCCATAATAAGCTAAGGCTGCAGTCAGGAAAAGAGCTGCGATATGTGCGAACGTCGGGATCGATCGCGAGTACCGCTTGCCTTTCTCCAGACGCAATCGCTCACGAACATACAGAATAGAGGCAAGTGACCTTGATGCAAAGATCGCCCAAAGAGCGACGGCATTCGCGAACGGCATATTGGCCGATAGTCCGATCGATGCGATCGACGCAGACATAACAATTGCTCCGGTCAACTCGGGTATAAGCTTACGGCTTTGTCCCGATGCATCAATATATATCTGAAAGACAGCGAACGGCAGGACCAAAACAAAAGGAAGTAAAGGCTGAACGCCGACTGTAAACAGCGTGCCCGCAATACCCAGGGCGAAGATCGCACCATAGCCGACCAAGAAACGAAACGCCAGACCGGCACGAGCCCTATTGCGCATTCCAAATCGGTCGGCGATGAGGACCTTCAACGGCTGTCGGGTTAGAAACGCACCTACGGTAAGAAGGGCGATCCAAGGAGCTCCCGATGAAAACGCTATCGCCATCGCGGCGACTAGGGGTTCGAACAAAAACGCCCATCCGCCGTGTTCCGAGGGCAGAGCGACTTGCCGCACACGAACAGCTCTGTGGGGTGTTGTGATCGGTGCGGCAGTTGCCATATCTAATTTCATTCGGAGCGAGTATCAGGCTCGGGCATTCTGTTCGAGTTCGATCGCACGGGGAAAGAGGAGATTGTTCTCCAGATGAATGTGCTGGTGTAAGTCACGCTCAAGCTCACCGAGCCTATGAAAAAGCGCGGTAAAACTCGGGCAAGCTCCGTCAGGCAATTTGTAATCGTTTGTGATCTCGCGCATTTTGGCCAACAGTTCGCCGACTTCTTCATGCTCGACATTCATCATACTTACCGGATGCTGAACCGTTCCAAATGGCGGATATGCAACCTGATGGTGATTTGCAGCGGCATACGCTAGCTTCTGGATGTAGGGGAAAAGGACCATTTCTTCTTTCATCATGTGCGGTTCGAGATCATCACACAACGCCTGAAACAGGTCTTTCAATTCAAGTAGATAAGTATAGTGATCGCCATGACGACTAGCGACTTTAGCCATCAACGGTGTCAAATGGCTCATTTCGTCGCGTGTATAGACGTGATGCTTATCCAAAATATGATCGACGAGATCGCTCAAGTCCATATTAGAGAACGAATCTTGATCACTAATTATTGATTCGTCCAAAACGCTATCTATCTTCTCTTTCACGATTTCCGGTATCGCCCCTACGTTTCGACAGGCGTCGTCGAACGGCGTGTCTCCATGACAACAATAGTCGATCTTGAATTCCTCAAAGACGCGAGTCGTCAACGGCATCTCAAGTGCTATTTCGCGTACTGTCTTACCTTGAACACTAAGCATTAATTCATCCTCCAAATGTATACTCCAACATCATTGTCGCCGGTATATACAGGAGGAAATATGATCTCGGTCATGTTCGAGAAATTATTGAGTTCAGCAGGAGTCGTCGCCTTTGGGATGAGGGTAGCGGTCAGACTGGTCTTCGTCATTGTGGGCATTCAGACAAACAAAGTCCTTTTCGATGAGGATCTTAAGCTTAGTTTGGTCGTCCGCAACAAAGACCCCGGCAAGGCTAACTTCGTCGGAGTTCGCCCATTTATCGGCATCTAAGGCAGGCACCTGGACCACTATCGTTCCATCAATAAATGAAGCGGAAAAATCACTTTGGAGAGTCTTTTCGAGCGAGTAACCAAAGTCGTTCTTTCCTACACCAAAACGGACAGTGTCCCCGATGGTTCCCGTGCGATCAAAAGTCTCGACTTCAGAGCGTCCAAGACGAAAACGAAGGGTGTTCTCTCTTATTCGAATTTTCATGATCCAATGCTCACCAAGATGGAAATTAACATAAAGTTCGGTTGACCAAATATGATCCAGATCACGTTTCAAATACAAAATCCTAACGGACCAGAGCTCGAAGATTCTCCGTCGTTTCGACGAATATTCTTCCGCCGATTATTTTCAAATGGCCATTTTTCGCGAGCTTCCGAATGCCCCGAATCGTGGTTTCGAGCGAGAGCCCCGCCATCTCAGCTATATCCTGCCGTCGATGTGTGATTTTCTTTATTTCACCTGCTTTCATTTCACCTGCCAGACGTAAGATGACAGTCGCGATGCGGTGCTCGGCCGACGGCGTCGCCATGATCTGAACAGTCTCGGCACGGTCACGCAGAATGCCGCACATACGATTTAGGACGAGTGAAGAAAATTCAGATGATGATCGCATCAATTCCAAAAAATCTTCTCGCGGAACCAACAATAGTGAGCTGTCCTCAATTGCAACGGCGGTTGCCGGAAACGTCTTGCCGTCCATCGCCGGCGGAATCGCAAAAATCTCGCCCGCCTGAAACATCCCAATTATTATCTCCTTTCCCGCTTCAGGATAACGAACCATTTTGATCGTCCCCACCAATATGATCGGCAAGAATGTTGCCTGATCTCCCTCGAAAAAAACATGTTCTCCGGTACCAAACGTCCTTTTCGCTCCAACCTCAAAAAGGCTGCCGGTTAATTCGGTACTGAAGTGGCCCGATATTTGACTTATAGAAACAGACATATTCAGACAGCTTGGAACTCGGGGCGTTGCCTAAATTTAATATTCGCATTTTGTGATGCAAATCATAAATTGCTTTGTCAAGAACTGGTAACTATTAGAGTAACGGAGCAATGTTCGGAAATTCAATGAAACACTTAACCAGTCACGTCATATTGATGGCTTTCGTCGCAGCACTTGCCACTGTTGGGGTTGCTCAAACACCATCTCCACCCACACTTCTGGAACTTCAGAAACAGGTAGTTGAACTTGAGACAAAACTCAAAGCGATCAGCGATGAGCTTGGCAAATTGAAACAGTCCAGCTCGACAGCCATTCCCGCCGTTGAGGAGGATTCATCAAACGTTTCCGCTAGTGCAGTAAAGTCGCCTTCGGCCACTAAAGACACCGAACCTCAAAAGAAGAAAGACCTTGGCGTTGATATCGGCAGCGCACGCCTTACTCCGTACGGAACGATATTTTTTAACGCATTTGGAAACAGCGGTGGTACGAATAATGCCGATGTCCCCATTTTTGCCACACCAACCGGCAGCGGGAACACAAGTGCAAGCGTCCGGCAAACTCGTCTTGGCGTCAAACTCGAAGGAGCCAAGGTCGGAAAGGCTCGTCTAGGGGCAGTCATCGAGGGCGATTTCTTCGGTGGTTTCCCGTCGGTCGGGATCGGTGAGAATTTTGGGGTCTTTAGAGTTCGTCTGGCATATGCCCGTCTTGATTGGGAACGGACATCGGTGACGATCGGCCAGGACTGGATGGTCTTTGCCCCGGTCAATCCTACATCGATTGCAACTGCCGGCAATCCACAAATGGCGGCCGCCGGAAATAACTGGGCGCGCCTTCCTCAAGTACGGCTAGAGCGTAAGATCGGTGATCACCTAACCTGGCAAGGGGCGTTGCTCGAGCCACAAACCGGGGATTTCGCGACGAACGCCGCCTTCTCTGTTCAACCTACAAGCGGGGCTACCTCCAGGCTTCCATTCATTCAAAGTCGGATCGCATTCGCTAAAAATAACTGGTTCGGTGCAAAAAAGGTGGGCAGTATTGGCCTTTCCGGCCACTACGGTCGATCGCGGGTTTTTACCGGGGCAACGAATGTCCGTAATGACATCGAGTCAGTTGGAATTGCGCTGGATTGGAACATCCCGCTTAGCGAACGTATCACCGCTTCCGGCGAAGCCTTTGCCGGACGCAATCTTGGAGGTTTTCAGGCAGGTATCTTTCAAAGTTACAACAATGATTTTGCATATCGTGTTGGCACGTCACTTGTTCGATCAGGTGTCCGCTCGATCGGCACACGCGGCGGTTGGATGCAGATCGGTTTTACGCCACCGGCCCTTCACGATCGATTGACGCTGTACGGTTCTCTCGGCATTGATGACCCGAATGACCTAGACCTTTTAAGTTTTTCCAGTCGTGATTGGCGGACAAGGAACCTTGTAATCGCCACAAATGTAGCCTACAGGTTCACTCCTCAGTTCACTCTCGGAGCGGAATTTAGACGTTTGAGGACAAACTACTTTCTTAGCGGCCTCCAGATATCAAATCATATGAACTTGGGCGCGTCCTATTCATTTTAGGCGTTTCGGCTCGGCAGTTATCTAAGCGCGAGCTTTCACACTGCTGGTCGACAAAAATACGCGCTATGAAATTTCCGCGAGTAGCGAATCAACTATATAATCCAATTCTAAAGTTAACGAATTGATGTGAGGGCGGGCAAAATGACCGTCTATTTAGCTGGCACTCATTTTGCATCCACTGAGTAATTGCCTTATAGGAAACCCGAATGGCCATAGATAAAACACAGCTAGCGAATTCGATTGACTATCGTAACCCGACCTTAATTGGGCTCGGAGCGTCGGCAGCTTTGACTGCTCTCGTTATCATCGGTTCGCGTAATCTTGAACATTTCGACTCGGCCCTTTTTGGATATCTGATCGCGAGTATCGTTGCCTTTGGAGCTATTTTTTTCCGATATGCACTTTGGCTTCAGAGACCCGCGACACGTGCGTATTTTTCTCGAGGGCTAAAGTTGTTTTTCCAGCGAAAGAAATTTGCCCGCAATACGCTGGATGCGACAAAAACGGTCGGGATCAATATGCTCGCGCAGAAGTTCATCTTCAAACGTGCGAGATCAAGATGGCTGATGCACTTCTTGATCATGTGGGGCTGCATCCTATCAGCCGCCATCACATTTCCGTTGGTTTGGGGCTGGATACATTTCAAACTTGAAGGCGATACGGCGTACAGGGCCTATCTTTTCGGCTTTCCCGTGCAGTCGATGGACGTCCACAGCGTAATGGCTTTTTTTACGTTCAAGGCACTCAATTTCACCGCCATCATGGTGCTAGCGGGCTGTGCTATTGCGATCCATCGCCGATTAAAAGACCGCGGAGCAATTGCGGTCCAGCAATTTCTTTTGGATTTTGTTCCGCATCTTCTGTTAATTGCGATCTGTGTCTCGGGTCTCATGCTAACGGCATCGAGCACGTATTTCGGTGGGTATATGTACTCGTTCATTGCCCTGACACATCAAGCGATAGTGATAATGACGCTTTTCTTCTTGCCGTTTGGCAAACTATTTCACATCGTCCAGCGTCCGGCTTCGATCGGGGTTGAGCTATATCAGCAGCGGGCAAAAGAGATGGAGCAGGCAAAATGCCAGCGTTGCGGCGTAGAATTCGCATCCGTTATGTGGCTAGGCGATCTGAAGAGCGTAGTCGAAAAAGTAGGGTTTGACTACACCATGGAAAATGGCGAGACGCTTCAGGACTATTGCCCTCGCTGCAAACGTGTAATGCGCGGGCTAGCATACTCTGTGCTTATGGACCGCCCGGATAAGGTCTTTCATGGCACTCGTGCAGACGGCGAATAAATAACAATGTCAAAAGTAGAAAATCTCGCAAGCATAATTGACCGTTTCGGACCTCATCTGCACGATGAGCCGATCGGTGGTTGGAGTGCCGAGCGAAAGGTCGATAAAATGGTGCCGACCCATTGCCCATACTGCGGAATGCAATGCGGCATGAATCTGCTGGTCGAAAAGAATCATGTTGTCGGCGTCGAACCGCGTTACGATTTTCCGGTTAACGAGGGCCGTCTGTGTCCCAAGGGAGTGACGGCCTATCTACAGACACATCACCCAGATCGGCTGGAATATCCGCTGATAAAGCGAAACGGTAATTTTGAACGGGCGAGCTGGGACGAGGCTCTCGATCTGATCGTTGAGAAATTTAAGGGGCTGCAGGAAAAATACGGAAAAGACGCGATCGCTGTTTATTCGGGCTCGTCGCTAACGACTGAAAAGACATATCTTGTCGGTAAGTTTGCCCGTCTTGGTTTGCAGACCAGATATATCGATTACAACGGCCGGCTATGTATGGCTTCAGCCGCAGGTGGCAACAACAAGGCGTTCGGCATCGACCGGGCGGCAAATCCGTGGAGCGACATTCCTCATGCCGAAGTTCTTATCATCGCCGGAGCAAATTGTGCTGAGACGTTTCCGATCCTTAACGGATTTTTGTGGAAACAACGCGACAACGGCGGTGTGTGGATCGTCATCGATCCGCGTGAAACCCCGACGGCTCGGCAAGGTGATTTGCATTTACAACTCAAACCGGGAACGGACGTTGCGGTCGCGAACGGTATCTTGAACGTACTGATCAGCGAAAACCTCATCGATCAGGCCTTTATCGATAGCCGTACAAATGATTGGGAGGCTGCGAAAGCGGCTGCATTGAATTATCCGCCCGACGTCGCATCCGAAATATCCGGTGTTCCGGCGGAAAAGATCATTCAAGCCGCACGGCTTTACGGCAGAGCTAAAACTGGAATGATCATGCATGCTCGCGGCATCGAGCATCATTCGAATGGTACGGAGAACGTGCTGAGTTACATCAATATCGCACTTGCGACCGGTAAGATCGGCTCGGAAGGCCGCGGTTACGGCACTATCACCGGTCAGGGCAACGGCCAGGGCGGCCGTGAGCATGGACAGAAGGCTGATCAACTTCCCGGATATCGATCGATGCTTAATCCGGAACATCGGAAATACATCGCTGAAGTATGGGGCATCGACGAATCTGAATTACCTCAACCAGGCGTGTCGGCGGTCGAGTTATTCAACAAGATGCGTGAGGGCGAGATAAAAGGCCTGCTGTCGATTTGCAGCAACATGATGGTCTCTTTGCCGGATACTAATCAAGTTCGCAAGTCGCTCGAAGGACTTGAGTTTAACGTCTGCATCGATTTCTTTTTGTCCGAGAGTGCACGCTACGCCGATGTCGTCCTACCCGGCACGACATGGTCAGAGGACGAAGGCACAACAAGCAGCGGCGAGGGTCGTGTGATAAAGATCAACAAGGCGATAGACCCGCCCGGAGAAGCCCGCCAGGATTGGCGAACACTTCAGGAGATCGCTCGCCGTATGGGACGCGGTAAGTACTTTCAATTTGAGTCTCCAAGAGAAATATTTGACGAACTACGAGTCGCGTCCAAAGGCGGTAAGGCGGATTATTTCGGCATTACCTACGAAAAGATCGACAAGCAAGACGGTGTATTCTGGCCGTGTCCGACCGAGGAGAGCACAGGGACGCCGCGTCTGTTTGAGGAGCGGTTCGCTCACGACGACGGGAAGGCCAAATTTCACGCGATCGAATACAAAGGAGCCGCCGAGTTACCGGATGAAGAGTATCCATTGATCTTTACCAGCGGGCGCATTGTTCATCAATATTTGTCTGGAAATCAAACACGGCGTATCGGCTTTCTTGTTCAGCAGTGTCCGGAACCCTTCGTTGAGATCCATCCTGAAACAGCGATGAAATACAAGATCAACGACGGCGAGCGGGTCAAGGTGATCTCGCGTCGAGGTGAAGGTATTTTTCCCGCACTAGTGGTAAAGACCATTCGGCCTGACACAATCTTTATCCCGTATCACTGGGGCGAGGAACTCGCGGCAAATCAGATCACTAACGCAGCACTCGACCCGACGTCTAAGATACCGGAATTCAAGGCATGTGCTGCCCGATTAGAGAAAATACACACAAGAGAACTGCCGATACTAGGTGAAGTGCGAAAAGGGACGTCACAGAACGAAGTGCAGAGAGGAAAATAACGCATGAATGAAACCATGTTTATCGATCCGCAGCGATGTATAGGATGCAGATCCTGTGTCGCCGCTTGCCGCGAATGCTCAACGCATAAGGGCTACTCGATGATCTTTGTTGACTACATCGACCGTAGCGAGACAACGGCAACGATGCCAACCATCTGTATGCACTGCGAAGAGCCGACCTGTGCGATGGTTTGCCCGGCGGATGCGATCAAGCAAAATGAAGATGGCGTGGTCATGTCCGCTCTGAAACCACGTTGTCTCGATTGCCGAAATTGCGTGAACGCCTGTCCCTTCGGTGTTCCTAAATACAACTCGGCAATGCATCTGCAGATGAAGTGCGATATGTGCTACGACCGCACAAGCGAGGGGCTCAAGCCAATGTGTGCGAGCGTTTGTCCGACCGGAGCTTTGTCGTTCGGCACGTATGAACAGATCGTTCCACTGCGTAGGACCAAACCGGTCAACGCTCACGTTTTTGGCAATCAAAGTGTCAAGACAAAAGTCTATATGATGTTGCCGACGGATGCCGACGAAGTTAGCATCGACGGCTGCGGCGTTTTTGAGGGACATATCGCCCTCAATGGCTCACCCAAGAGTGAAGAATCGTGGATAGACACCCAAGTGGAGGAATCCGATAAGAGCAATGAATTCTAAAGCATTCGATCAAGAAATAGTTAAAAAGATCCTGGCCGCAGACAGCGAACTGTCGGACGAAAGCAACGTCCGCATGGCAACCGCTCCGTACCAGGCCGAGTTCCCTTACGAACGCGACAGCGAGGCACAGGTCACAAGGCGCGAGTTTTGCAACTTTCTCTTTTTGACTTCAAGTGCATTGTTCGTCGGTGCGGCCGGATTTGCAGGCAAAGCCGCATATGATGCCCGAACGCCAGCGAAGTTCACTCCGGCGAAGATCGACGGTGCTATGAGCATCGAACCTGGTTCAGCCCTCAATTTCTCTTACCCTGCCGCCGAGGATACAGCAATTTTGATTCGTGGTACCGATGGTAGCTACGCTGCATTTGGTCAGAAATGCACCCATCTGTCCTGTCCGGTCTTTTATTCACAGGAAAATGACCGCCTCGAATGCCCGTGTCACAACGGTGGTTTCAGTTCGAAGACCGGCGAGGTCTTATATGGCCCGCCGCCGCGTCCGCTCGACCGAATTGAGCTTGAAACAATCAACGGCGAGATTTTTGCGGTAAAAAGAGAGGTGCGTGGCCATGAAGGATAACTCCAAACCGCAAAGACCCCAGAGCCGCGGACTTGCCGCCGTTTGGCAGGCCCGTCTCGCGATGCTTGTTATGATCAACGTGGCACAACTCTGGATCCTCTCGGCAGCGGTAGAGGCTGCTCTTGCGCATGCGTACACTCAACTGGCTCCGCTCGTCATTGCCTCAGGTATATGCTGGCTGATCGCACTTAGCATAATCGTTTGGTGGAAGCCCTCTCCGCCTCGATGAGTCGACCCGGTTTTTCATTAAGCTCGTTGATCTATTTCCCTCGGTTCGTGGCCACAGGTATAAGACTTGAGGGGGACGTTGTTTAAGACGTATGGATACTAAGACATTTCAGCCTGGCTCCGCTCGGGCACTTTTTTTTTCGACAACTGCCTTTGCCGTTACGTTTGCCGTCTGGGGTCTTATCGCCGCACTCGCCCCCACCTTCACCGAGCTATACGGCCTTTCTGGCAAGGAAAAAAGCCTTTTGATCGCGATTCCTGTCCTGCTGGGCTCGATCGGCCGTCTTTTTGCGGGAATGCTGGCGGATAAATATGGCGGTCGACGTATCTTTGCGGCTCTTCTCATATTTTCAGCGGTACCTGCGATCGCTATAGGCTTTTCGCAAAGTTACACCCAATTGCTGATCCTCGGCCTATTTCTCGGGCTCGCCGGAACATCCTTTCCGGTCGGCGTCGGCTTTACCTCAAAATGGTTCAGTCGTGAAAAGCAGGGAACCGCCCTTGGCATTTACGGAATGGGCAACATTGGACAGTCGATCGCTGTATTTTCCGCACCTGTCCTCGCGATCTACTTGGGTGACTGGCGTTATGTTTTCTTCATCTTTGCGGCCGTCACATTTAGTTGGGGTATTTTGTTCTATTTTTCTGCCCAGGACGCTACCGTCTCAACCGTCCCAAAAACACTAAGGCAGAACCTTAGCGTTCTAAAAACCTCGGGCTACGCCTGGATATTGTCATTATTTTACTTCCTTACATTCGGCGGTTTTGTCGCTCTCGCTCTTTACCTGCCAACCTTCCTGAAGGAAATATTTAACTTAACCCCGACTGATGCCGGCGCTCGTACCGCAGGCTTCGTTCTTGTTGCAACCGTTCTCCGACCGGTTGGTGGAATCCTGGCCGACAAGATCGGAGGAGGCAAGGTTCTACTCGGTGTTTTCGCTGCGATCGCTGTCCTTGCACTTCTCTTGAGTTCCGTTTCTATCGTTCCTTTTACCATCGGAGCTCTCGGTTGCGCTGCTGCTCTTGGACTAGGAAACGGAGCCGTATTTAAACTCGTCCCTCAATACTTCCCTAACGAAACCGCTACGGTGACAGGACTCGTCGGGGCTTTTGGCGGTTTGGGGGGCTTCTTTCCACCGCTTGAACTAGGATTTGTTAAGGACGCTACCGGATCTTACACGCTTGGGTTTGTATTTCTTTCTTTGTTCTCAGTGATCTGCCTTGCGGTCAACTATTTTTCATTCATTAAACCGTTAAGTAAGAGTGACGAGGCGACCAGAGAATCTTTTTAGAACCTAATGATCCTAATCGATGGATTTGTTTTGGCGGGTGGCCAAAGCCGACGAATGGGGCATAACAAAGCGGCCCTGTTGCTTGGCGGCAGGACGCTCGTCGACCGTGCGGCGAGTACACTGTTTCCCATTACAAACACCGTTCATGTTGTCGGCAATTTAGCAGACGAAATTACTTCGCTTCCAATAATTCAAGATCATCAAATCGTAGGGAATGCCCGCGGGGCGATCGTGGGTCTACATACGGCTCTTGTAAACGCTAAGACAGAATGGATAGCCGTGCTTGCCTGCGACCTGCCGTTTGTCACTGGCGAATTGATGACTCAGATGGTACATATCCTGCGGCAAAGCGGCGATGAGCAAGTGAACGATCTCGATACCGTCTTCCCCGTACAGCCCGACGGACGTGTTCAGCCCCTTTGCGGACTGTATCGGCGGGACGGGTGTCTTCCCGAGATCCAAAAAATGTTGTCCGCTGGTGATTGGCGATTGCAGCAACTGCGTGGGCGACTCAAGACACGGGTAATTGGGTTTTCCGAGATCCAGGATATTCAAGGCTCCGAATTCTTGTTCTTAAACTTGAACACACCCGAGGATTATCGAGAAGCAGTCGAAATTGAAAAAAGATGCGACCCAAATCGGCCTTTTCTGAACCCGAGATAATTCGACCGCGATGCCCGGCCATGGAAAGATCAGTTATCAGTCCGACTCTCGTCCGAAGGAAATGAACCGTTCTGATTTGCGAAGTAATGCAAAATTACTGCACCTCACCGTTGTCGATTTCGTCAAGCCGCTTGACAGCCTCCAACAAGAGTTTGTCATCAGTTTGAGCGTAGACCGTTGTGATGCTCATGTCGGAATGGGCAAAGAGATTCTGAACTATCAGCGGGTTCGTATTTCGCCGGATTAGCTCGCTGGCGAAATAGCTGCGAAGATCGTGGAAGTGATAGTTCTCTTCTCTCGTTCCGCCTTTTTTGTTTATCCCAGCGTTACGGAGTGCAGTTTGCCATCGTTTACGGAAGTCTTTTACCGGGAACGGCAACTGTTTTTCATCGATCATCGCTTTCAGTATCTTCGTCGCAGTTGCATTAAGCGGAACTAAACGCGGCGGTCGTCCTTTCGATCCAATGACGAATACATGTTCGTTTTCAAAATCGATAACATCTTCCGTGATCGCGACAAGTTGTCCGCGACGTAATGGAAGATTCACTGCGAGGACTATCAGTCGATAAAGCAGTGTATCCTTCTCCAACTCCATCCAAAGTGCTTCCTTTTGTTTCGGATTTAGCAACCGTCTTCGAGGGGGCGGTTCCGGTAGAGCCTTCACGTACTGCATCGGGTTGCGTTCCAGAATTCCCTCTTCACACGCTAAGCTGAAGATCTTCGACAACGTGGACATGATCCGGTTGATCGACGCCGATGAGAGTGCACTTTCTTTCTTCCGTTTGTTTTGCCGAGTCTGAAGTTTGGTCCGGCAGTTTCGACAGTCCTGAGGACTGATGCTGGACAAAGTTTGCTTCTTGAAGTGACCAAGTAGAAGCCTTATATAAAGTTCCTTAGCTCCTTTGTTGACGTTGTTCTGCTGGACATAGGGCCGATATTTCTCGTCGATGAACGAGGCAAGAGTCGTGGTGGTATCGGTAACGTTATAGCTATGATCAAAGGACGCTTTAATGATCTGCCTCTCAGCCAGTTCAGCTTCCTGTTTGGTCTTCGCTTCGGGAATACTCTGATGAATGACCTTCCCTTTCAGTCGCTTATAGATCCACCATCGGGCTTTCGAATAGTCGGGATGGGAGGATGAGACTCGCTTACCGTTGTATCTTTTGTAGACAGACATATATATTACCGGAAAGATTTGCGTTGAGATCGAGGGCGCCGGAAACCGGAGGCCCCTCAAACGATCCTTTCGCAAGTTCTATTCCGCTGACTGTTAGCCGCTTATTTACTGGGAATTGGGGTGAAAAGGTGGAATTTGGAACGCCGGCGCATCAGTTGGTTCTTCCTCGCACCGTGGTTGGTGCGTCTGTTAACCAGAATGGCCCTAATTGATGGTTCAGAAAGTTGGTTGCAAAATGGAGGCGCTTTTTCTGACGGGTGTCAGTTCCTAAATGTGGCAAACAAGCGACTTAGCAACCCGCCCTCTCGTGGCTGTGGGGAAACCACGAAAAAAGGGCTTTCGAAATTCTTCGAAAGCCCCATGTTTGTTGGTCGGGACGACAAGATTTGAACTTGCGACCTCTCGCACCCCAAGCGATTTAGGTAGGTTTGTATAATTTGTCAAAACTGCTCAAAACTTCTTAGAATCAACAACTTAACGGTTGTCTCGATTCAACACTAACAGGCCGTGATCAGCAACGCTGCAACCAACCTGCAACCAAGTTGGCCTATCGGAATCAAACATCCGAGGCGAACTATTTGCCAGAAGGACGGCATTCGCTCCCTCATCAAGGAGAATATAACATAACCTATCCAATGCCAACCGCTCAATTTTTTCATACAGGTCTCAACCCGAGGTCGTCGTCACAGACTCGTCCGTCGGGCTTCATGTCTTGGTTTGAAATGATGGAAAACGCGCGCCCGACTGCATCACTCGTTGATAACCTTTCAGCATTCACCTATTCTGAAGATGGTGTAGTTATGGCTTGTTGTGAGGATGATTGTGCGATAGAGGCGTTGCTGGAGAAGCAGAGTTTGACGCTAAAGATCGTGCTTGGGATAAACGTCGTAATGTTTGCCGCGGGTATCGGTGCGGGCATTTACGCGGGTTCGAGTGCGCTGTTGTCCGATTCGCTTGACAATCTTGGCGATGCAATGACCTACGGGCTAAGCCTTTATGTTGTTTATAAATCGTCTCAGGCTAAGGCTCACGTCGCTTTGTTCAAAGGTGGTTTGATTCTTCTCGCGGCGCTCGTTGTACTTGGACAGGTGATCTACAAACTAATCGTTCCGACGGTTCCTATTTTTGAAATAATGGGCGTGGTAAGTTTGCTTGCCCTCGTCGGAAATTCGGTATGCCTCTATCTGCTTACGCGACACAAGACGGACGATGTCAATATGAGTTCGGTGTGGGAATGTTCGCGGAACGATATAGCGTCGAATATCTCGGTCTTCGTCGCGGCTGGTGCGGTCTGGTTCACACAGTCCGGCTGGCCTGACATTCTAATCGCTCTCGCTTTGGTGGTGCTTTTTCTGCGTTCCGCATTCCGTGTCTTTTCAGGTGCAAGACGCGAACTGCGGAGTGCATAGATTAAGGCTTTCTACACTCAAAGCGAAACTCCGTGTTTCCTACGGATATTTCGCCTCTGCCAAATTAAAAACTCACCTTGATTCCGGTTTGAACGAGACGCGGACCTGAGGGCAGCAATCCACGCGTACGGTCAATGATGTATATCCGGTCGAGCAAGTTCTTACCCGTAACAAAAAATGTCGTCCTCCATTTCTCTACGCGGTAGTTTGCTGTCGCGTTCCAATACGTCTGGCTTGGTATCGCTCCAAGCTGGCCATTCGAGTTCGGGTTAACCGCGTTCAAATCGTCGCCGAACTGGCGCCCGATGTAAACATTTTCCACAAAAGCGTCGAAACCGCGGGAATGCGAATAGCCGATGCTTGTCGTCATAAGAACACTCGGTGCATACGGAAGGTGATTCTCAGTAATCGAACAACTGGTGGCCGATACCCGCCTGGTGGTCGGGCAGTAAACGTTAAGTGTTGCCGAACTTGTGATGGAACTCAAACGAATCCCGCGAAACTCCGCCGTTGGCAAAAAGGTATATGCGGTTCGTAGATAAACGTTATGGGGGCTGCGAAAAAGAGAGCCGGAGTCGATCTGGCCAGTGAATTCAAACCCCTGCTGTAGTGTGGCTCCGCCGTTTGTGAAGGCCGCCCCTCCGGCGACCGAAGCCGCTACAATCTGATTCTGATAATCGTTGCGGAAGAAGGCAGCCGAAAATTCGGTTCCTCTGAGTGGCCGGGTACGCACTCCGACCTCATAGTTCCAACTCAATTCCGAATCAAGTTCGATCACGCCGCCAGTATTTGTAACCACATCCTCTGCCCTCGGCGGCGAAAAGCCCCGATGAACACCGGCAAACAGCGTTGTGTTCTTAAAACCGGAGTAAGCGACGCCAATTCCCGGGATGACCTCGGTGACGGTTGTTTCGCCGGTCACCCCTGTCCCGTTGTTAGCGAGACGATTTGTTCGGCTAAATACTACCCGCTCAAAACGGACGCCCGGCGTCAAGGCAAGATTCTTCCATGTGAAGCGATGTTGAATAAATCCGGATTGAGCGAACGCCTTCCGCTCGTTGTTTTCAGCAATGACTCCGTCGCGCGATGTTGGAAGTTCGCCGTTTCGCTGGATCCGTTCCTGGTCTTCGCGATGAATCCTAAAGCCGACGACAAGTTCGTTAGCGACTGATCCGAAATCGAAGTTTGTGGTCAGCCGCGTCTCGACGCCCTGAGTAAGATAATCGCGCAGCCGTCCTTCGTTGCCGCATGTGGTGTTTAAAGCAGCCAGACTGAGACAATCGGGATCGAGATTCAAACGATTTGGGCGTTGGCTCGAATTGGATGACTGACGCCACCAGTCGCGCGAAAAGTAGTTAGAGTAAAAGCTAGTCGTCAGATTGATTTTAGAGGTCAGAACTGCCGCGTGCTGCAACGAGAAACCGGACCTGCGGCCATAAAAGAAATCGTTCTTAAATATGTTGCCGCGGGGATCTGCGGCGAATTCCGCCTCAGTCGCACCTGTGTAGGTTAGATTCGAATCCTCACGAAAGAATGTAAATTTTCCAGTCAGGGCGTTGCGAGCATTTAACTGCAAAACCGATTTGTTTGAAAAATCATATAGCTTAAAGCTTGTGTTCTCTTTCGATCCGTTACCCTGCTTATGATTGAAATTAAAAATCGTGCCGAGTTTACCGAACGTGCCGCCAAAGCCTGCTCCGCCGTTGAAAAACCTTCTATTTCCGCCTTCTAGTTTGAAACTAAAAGTTGGTTTATCGGGCGGATTGGGTGTCAGATAGTTGACGAGGCCAGCGATCGTTTGTGGGCCATATGCAATCTGACCCGATCCCTTCAGGACCTCGATCGACTCGTATCTCTCTACCGGAGGATGGTAGTAAGACGCATTATCTCCATAGGGCGCATACGACAATGGAAGGCCGTCTTCAAGCAGCAACACCTTCGTTGAGCGCGTCGGATTGGTGCCGCGAATGCCGATGTTGGGCCGCAAACCGAACCCCTCTTCGTCCCTTACATTCACACCGGATACTTTCCTCAGCACTTCGGAGAAATTAAATGCGCGGCTGTTTTCCAGTGTTTGCCTATCGATCCGTTCGATAGAACCCGGAATTTCCGAAAGGCTTTCCGGGGTTCCGGCGAGATAGCTTGACGTAACGGAAACGTCCACCGCGATGCCCCCGGGTGTTATGGTAAAGACGACGGGCTGCGTCGACGGGATTGTCATTTCACTGCGTAATGTCGCAAAACCTATGGCACCGATCGTAACGTCATACTTGCCATCTGACATATTTGTAAGCGAGTACCGGCCTTCACCGTCTGTTACAACGGCTTTTGCAGCCAACCGGACATCTTGGTGCCGCACTGTCAGCGTTGCTCCCGCAACTACGTCGCCGTTACTGTCAACAATTCTCCCCTCCACGTCGTTACGCATCTGTGAATAGCCGATTATGGCAAAAGTGGAAATGGCTAAACTAAAAGCAACCGATCTCACAGCAATACTTTTCATAAAAACACCAGTTAGACTACAAGCCTCAAAAAAACAAGACTTATTGAAAACGATTTTCAATTTCATATTAATAAAAGTACATGACACTGTCGGCACTGTCAACCAACATATTGCAGTAACAAATGAAGGCGACGTTAGCCTCTTTCTGATTGATGTTGTTTTGGGGGTGTGGAAAAGTTGTTTCTACAATGCAGAGCGTCTTTGAGAACCTTCCCTGAAACCGGCGGACGGACCATCAAGGGGAAAGCGGGAAATCTCGAAATGGCAAAGATCTTGAACGACGATGCAGATTTCGGTGGACTCTGCCTGGTTAGCCATTTGCGGGACTTATTTAACTGCCCCGCACGTTCGGTACAAGTTGTACTATTACGTCCAATTGACTATCAACGATTACGACGTGATTTGGGGCGACTCTAGTCCAACTCGTATGATCATCGGTCAATCTCTCGGAAGCAATGATGATTCCGCTTTGTTCGCTGTCGGATTGAACTATTTCAAACTTCCCTTCGTGGTACATGTATCTTCCGCGATTTGAAAAGTAGAGTGAAATCGGCTCAATTTGCGGATTCGAGACATAACGCACTGTTGCAAGGCTCTCACCATCGGTAACCGCAAAATTATAAATTGAAGGCTTTTTGATTCCAGCTTCACACGCCCATTCCTCAAGTTGGCGAATGGTTTTCACTAATCCGCTCGCCAAATCCACTGCTCCTAGTTTTTCCGTGTGTCGACCGAGAAGGTTTAAGAAAACAGCAAAAGCGTGTTCTGAATCCGTGGTGCCTTCAATCGTCTGATAGATCTCGTCAGTCAACGAGTGTCGCAGGCGGCGCTTTATCGAACTAAAGCCCTCAATCGTACCGTTGTGCATCCACATAAATCGCCCTTGACGGAATGGATGACAATTACTTTCGGAGACAACCATTCCAGGCGATGCGGACCGAATGTGAGCGAAAAAACAGGGCGATCGGATATGTTGGGCCAAATTCAACAAGTTCCGGTTGTTCCAGGCCGGAGTTATGCTGGTAAAAACACAAGCCTCGCTGGAAATCGCTGGTGAATACCAACCAACGCCGAACCCGTCGCCATTTAGTGGCTCGCTTCGCTCTTTGGACTTATAGCTTTGACGAATGAGTGAGTTAGCTGGATTCGAAATCAGGTCAGCGAGCAAAATTTCGCTTCCCAAATACCCGAGAAATCTACACATCGTTATTTTCTCCTACATTGGGAGGGGCCAATCGGATTTTACGTACTCAAGCGGCCTACGCGTGAATTCTTCCATACACCCTTCCGAACAAAAAAAGTAGTTTTTGCCTTCATAATTCAACGAATAGCTGGCGGCTTCTTCGTCAATCTCCATTTTACAAACCAAATCTATAACCATCATGTTCTCCTTAAATGTGCGGCAAAGCAGGCCGTACTCTGACAACTCGTACCCAACGTTAATGATGCGTCGGGTCTTTTTTTAGTATTTCAGCACGGAGCAGGAAGCTGCCGTCCGTGACGATCTTGTCGCCAACATTCAGCCCTTCGAGAACGACAAACCTACCGTTGTTTTCTTTGCCGAGACGCACCGGTTTTATATTAAAGACATTTGGTTTGTCGGTGGCGACGAAAACAACCTGCCTGTCGTTCATATTTTGGACGGCAGACGACGGGATCATCGGCATTGTTCGTTCGGCCATCCCACCCGCGCCAAAGGCGACGTTTACGTACATTCCGATCTTCAAGACTTGTCCCGGATTATCGAGTTCGACTCTGACTTGTGCGGTGCGTGTTTCGGGGTTGATATTTGGGTCGATGTAGGTTACGTGACCGCGAAAGAGTCTGTCAGGATAGGCTCCGGTTGTAACACTTGCTCCGCTTCCATCACGAACCGATGAAAGGTCCTTTTCAAAGACCTGAGCGATAACCCAAACGCTTGCTAGATTTGTAACACGCATCAATTCCTTGTTTGCCTCGACAACTTCACCCGCATTTACGTCTCGCTTTGTAATCGTGCCCGAAATAGGTGCCAGCAATGCGATCTCCGACGTTATTTGGGATGGGGAGCGGAGCGAATTTACTTTTTGCGGTGACAAACCTAGCAACAAAAGCCTTTGCTTCGCGGTCGCAAGGTCGGATTCGGCGGTTTGGCGTTTGACCGCGGCCTGCTCAAATTCGTTTCGGCTGACAGGATTGATCTCGGCGACCTTGACGGCACGGTCAAATCGCTTTTTCATTTCTTCAACGTCAGCCTCGGACGTGCGTAATTTTGTCGTCGCCTGTTCAAATTCCTCGCGGCTGACGGCGCCTATTTCAAGCAGCTTGCGGGTTCGGTCATGTCTCTTACGATTTTCTTCCAACTCCGCCTGAACGGTCTTGAACCTCGCCAACATTTGGTCAACCTCGGTATTGCTCACGGGGCTGATCTTAACGAGTTTTGCTGTCCGGTCGTAGTTTTGCCGTGCGGCCTGAGCGTCGGTTTGCAAGGCCAGATAGCGCGATTGAGACGCTGCAAGTTCATCACTGAAGATAACGGCAAGCGTTTGGCCTTTGCCAACATACTGGCCTAGTTCGCCTCTTACAGAACGCAGTACCCCGCCGAGCAGCGAGATCACCGGCGTTTCTTTGTAGGCATTTGACTGAACGACGCCAGTTGATGCCACGTCTATTGCTTCACTCGATAACGTTTCTCCAACTGTTTCTATCTTTAGGCCGATCTTTTCAACCTGATCGGGCAGAATGGTGACAGTTTGTTCAGCCGTATTTTCTGTCGTTTGTCCGGCGCTGTTGTCGTCGAATGTGACCGTCCGTGGGGCCGGGACGGCATTTCCACCCTCACGCGAACGCAAATACCAAAAAAGCAGGGCTCCCGCTATAACAACGCCGATGACTGATAATGCGATATACAGCGGCTTTCGATTCGGTGTTGGCTTCGAATTTTCGCCCGTTCCTATTTCTTCGACGAACTCTTCGTTATTTTCTTCGCTCATTTCCTTTTTAACTCCGGTGCATTGGTCGCCCGCATGATCTCAATGTTTGCTATGTATGTTTCGAGTTCGGCTTCGATCAATTCGTTCTCGACATCGAGAAAACGCCGTTGCTCGGCAATGTAGTCAAGCAAACTTCTCGAACCAAGTTCGTAGGTTTGCCAAATTACCTGCAAATTAGAATTTGCCTGGTCGCGGACGCCGTTTTGAAATATGGAGAGCGAACGGGCCGCACGGTTATATCGAGCCAAGGCTACGGCAACTTCGCGCCGGATAGTAAGCTCGCCAAACTCAATCCGCCTTTGAGCGGCTTCTCGATCGAATTTTGCGGCTTCGACCGCGCCTTGATTTCGGTTGAGTAGCGGAAGATCAATCTCAACCCCAAAGGTGAAAAAGTGAAATACATCCTGAATGGGACGCAAAAGGCCGCGATCATCAAAACCGCTGAGCATAAAGCCCGTGTTCATGCGCTGGTAACCCGCCTTGACGCTTGCATCGATCCGCCCTTCAGACTTTGCCTTCTCGATTTGTGCGACAGCCAGTTGGTCCATTGTCCTTGCACCTTTCAGATCGGGACGCTCACGCAAAGCGTAATCGGTTGATCCGGAGACTGAAGGCGGCGTTGCGATTAGGTCGTTGAAATCGCCGCGAAGACGCAGCGGTTCTTCCGGCTTTATACTGATCAAATTACGAAGTTCGAACATTGCCGTCTCCACCCTTCCCTCGGAAGTCTCACGGATCGATTGCAAACGGTTGACCTCCACGAGAAAAATGTTTTGTTCGAGCGGTGCGATCTTTCCTTCGGCAACCCTGGCTTTGACTAGCTCGTAACCTTGCTTTGCTGCTACTAGCGTTTTTTCGGTAACATCAAGCTTCTTGATCGCGGCCAACGCCTCACCAAATTTGATGCGAACGTCAACGGCGAGCAGACGTTCCTGATTCTCAAGCGCCAACTCGCGAATTTCTAACTCTCGTTTTGCGACGGCAACTCGGGCTGCTCGACGTCCGCCAAGCTCAAGCGGCAACATGGCCTCGGCCATTTGATTATTATCAGCGCCGCCGATCTGGTTTGCTCCGCTGGCGGTCAGCTTTGGATTCGCTCGCAAACCCGCTTGTTTGACCAATGCCCTCGCTGCGTCGATCTCCTTGCGCAATGCTTGCATTTCGCCATTGTTTTCGAGCGCTAAAGCAACGGCGACGTCAGCCGTCATGCCACCTTGCGGATTTAAATACGGGAGCGAAACCGACTGGCCGCTCTGGACTGTCTGAGCCGTCGCCGCCAGCGCAAATAGAAACCCGAACGTGAATAATTTAACAACGGATCTGAGAGCAAGCGTTCTAGCTTGCCACGAGCTCGAACGCGTGAAAACCTTGTTGCCGTCTCGCGATGGCACTCCAAGCGGGACGCTTGCGCTCCAATCGGTCATCGGGAGACTGCCTGTAATCTTACAAATTTTCATTCCGTTTCAACTCGCGTTCTCTAAGCCAATAAAAAATGACCGGCGTTACGATCAGCACATGCAGGAGGCTCGAAACCATGCCGCCAAAAACCGGAGTCGCAAGTGGCCTCATTACTTCTGACCCCGCGCCGGAGCTCCACATGATCGGCAAGAGCCCGACAACAATTGTCATAACTGTCATTACTTTGGGACGAAGTCGAAGAAGAGCGCCTTCGGTGACTGCTTCGAGCAAAGATTCCCTATCAAGCTGGCCGAGTTCGTCCGCTTTACGCTTAACTGCCTCTTCTAAATAAACGACCATTACTATCGTCGTCTGCACAGCCGCTCCAAAAAGGGCAATAAAACCGACCCATACCGCGACCGAAAAGTTGTACTGCAACATCCAAAGCAGGTAGAAGCCTCCCGTCAAGGCGAACGGCACCGCAAGTAGAATATGCGCCGCTTCGAGAAAGGAGTGATAAGTAATATAGAGGGTGGCAAAAATGATAAGCAGGACGATTGGGACCACGATCAACAGCCGCTGGCGGGCCCGTTCCTGGTTTTCGTATTGGCCGCTCCATGTGATGTAGTAACCCGCGGGCATCTCAACTTTGTCGCGAATAGCATCCTTAGCTTCCTCCACGAAACTCCCGATATCGCGGCCGCGAATGTTGAGCAGAACCGTCCCGCGAAGCAGGCCGTTCTCGCTCTGGATCATCGATGGCCCTTCGAGGTTGCGAATATCGGCAAGCTGCGAAAGTGGGATTGCCCCTCCACTCGGAGAGGTTATCGGAATCTGGCCGATCGCAACCGGTGACGAGCGAAACTCGGGTGAATAGCGTACACGGATGGGAAACCTTCGTCGCCCTTCGATCGTCACGGTCAGATTTGTTTCGCCGATTCCTTTTTCGATCACATCCTGAATAGTCGCGACATCAATGCCGTACCGGGCAGCCGCCGTGCGGTCAATGTCAATATCGATATAAGGAGCTCCGCCGATCCGCTCGGGATAAACGTCAGCCGCTCCGGGCACATCCTTTACCACCGCCGCAATTTGCCTCGCTGTTTCTTCCAAGGTATCGAGGTCGTTGCCGAAGATCTTGATGCCTACCTGTGAGCGGATACCGGTGGCAAGCATTTCAATGCGATTGATGATCGGCTGCGTCCAGATGTTTGTTACGCCCGGCATGCGGGTCGCTTCGTCCATTTCCGCAACCAGTTTCTCTCGCGTCATCCCATCACGCCACTGAGCTTCGGGCTTCAAATGAACGATGGTTTCGTTCATGTTAATGGGTGAGGGATCTGTCGAAGTTTCGGCGCGTCCGGCCTTCCCAACCGCCCATTCAACTTCGGGAAAAGTTTTCAATATCTCGTCTTGTTTGCTAAGAATCCGGGTTGCCTCGTCAAGTGAAATTGCGGGATCTGTCACCGGCATGTACAGCAGGTCGCCTTCATTCAACGGCGGCATGAACTCGCTGCCGATTTGAGTCGCAACAATCATTGCACCCGAGAAAAACGCCAGAGCGAGCAAAACCGTGGCGAGTCGATTCCGCAGTGCGACTATTAGCAGTGGCTTGTACACGCGGCGCAAAAAGCGCATGATCGGATTCCACTCTTCGGGCCGCAGTTTCCCGCCGAGCAGATAGCCGCAAAGAACCGGGATCAGTGTGACAGCGATTATAGCCGCCGCGATCATCGCGAAGGTTTTAGTGAACGCTAGCGGGTGAAAAAGTTTTCCTTCTTGTCCTGTTAATGCAAAGACAGGGATAAAGGCGATCACAATGATCGCTATCGATGCGACAATCGGGCGCCCGACCATTTTGGTCGCGTCGAGCACTACCTCCCAAACACGCTTTCTGTCGGAAAAGCTCACTCCCTCCTTCTCGATCGCTCGATAAGCATTCTCTGTCACGACAATTCCAGCATCCACGAGGTCTGACACCGCGATCGCGATACCGGCTAGCGACATGATGTTTGACGTGATCCCAAAGATATACATCAAGAGGAACGCGGCAAGTGCGGCGAGCAACAGAGGTATCGTAACTATCAGCGTCGAACGAAAATGAGCGAGGAACAGCAGATTTACGATTGTCACGAGGATGAACTCCTCGGTCAACGCCCATGTTAGCGTATTGGCAGTGCGGTTGATCAGATCGGTGCGGTCATAAAATGGAACCAGCCTAACGCCCGGAGGGAGACCGGGTTTGATCTCCTCGATTTTTTTCTTGACGTTCTCGATCGCTTCAAGCGCGCTGATGCCGTAGCGCATAATGACGACGCCCCCGACCGCTTCCTTGCCGTTTTTATCAAGCGAGCCTGTCCGAAAGGCGTTGCCGAGTTTTCGGACATAGATCGGAGTTCCGTTCTGAGAGCCGATGACGATATTTTCGACATCTGCGACCGATTCGACAAGCCCGATACCCCGGACAATGGCCCATTCGCCGCCCTGTTCGACGACGTTTCCGCCGACATTGTTATTCGACCGTTCAACCGCTTCGACCACGGTGGATAATGGCATGTTGTAAGCGCGGAGCTTATTCGGGTCTATGTCCACCTGATACTGCTGGACAAAGCCGCCGACCGTCGCGACCTCGGCGATCCCCGGCGTTGAATTAAGCTGATAACGTACGAACCAGTCCTGCAGCGTGCGCAGATCGCGGAGGTTCATTTCGTCCGATTCGAGCGTGTACCAAAATACCTGGCCAAGACCGGTCGCGTCCGGGCCGAGCGTTGGCACGACGCCCTGAGGCAATTGTTTCGTGACTAGATTTAGGCGCTCGAGCACTCGTGTCCGAGCCCAATAAAGATCGACATTATCTTCAAAGATAATATTGACCATCGAGAAGCTGAAGGCTGAACTCGCCCTAACGGTGCGAACGCCGGGCAGCCCCTGAAGGCTCGTTACAAGCGGATAGGTAACCTGGTCCTCTACCTCTCGCGGCGAACGCCCGGCCCAATCGGTAAAAACTATGACTTGGTTATCCGAAAGGTCAGGGATGGCATCGATCGGGGTCTTTACAAGTGAGTAATAGCCCGCGATCGCCAGTGCAATATAAATCGCAATTACGATGACCCGGTTCTTGAGCGACCAGTCGATAAGCCAATTAATCATATGAACAACACCCTTGTTTTAATATTTTCAGCGGACATTTAACCGCCCCATAAGAATAAAAAAACAAAAATCATCCTACTTCGTCACACTTATTGGGCGGTGACAGGTATCGATGTTTTTCCTTTTCCAGCCGGCCCCTCGTAAGCAATTTGCATCTCCCATCCGCCGGTCATCTCGATCTTGACTTTGGCGCGGTAAACGCCGGGAGTGCCGGTAGTGGTCAAAGCCGCTGCGTTATTCATCGCCCCCATTGACCCCATCGCGGGCATATAGAAATTGAGCGAAGCCGCGCCAACATCAACGGCTTTGCCAGAAGCATCCGTAAAAGCAAGCATTAGTTCCTGCTCGCCGTTTTTGACCTTGCCCGTCTCGCTGGATACCGAAACCGTCAGATTGTTGATCGGGCCGCTTTTGATGACTTTTCCCTGCACCGGATTTTCCCCAGTTGATTGCCCGCCGGACCCGCAGGCCGCGACGAAGGGAATCAGGCCGCTAAAGGTCAGTAAACCAATGAATAAAAAAGTCTTTCTCATTTTAATCTCCTATGTTTAAAATATCTTACAGTTCTGACGCCTATAAACAGTGCGTAGAAACACAGTGAAACAGTCCTCAAATGCGTGTTACACCCAAAAAAGGGCGCACTTCACCATCGAACTATATTAGGAACGAATTATGTTGAAGGTATTTGGGCTGGAAAGTGGGCGTCAACGTTGTGCGCAAATACTGAGGCGACACAGACGGTGCGGCTTTTGGATTTGGGAACAAAGCTGCGATCTGATCGGCGATGGATTTGTAGATCGTTATGTTGGAAGGAGTGAAGTTAAACGAGCCACCGAGCGAGATGGGCGCCGTATTCGAGCAGTTTGTCGCGCAACAAAGGCGAGCAGCTTCAGCTGAGGGTGACGTGTCCTTGCTTTTTGCCTTATCGCAACATTTCATCATCTTACCGCTTGGCGAGTGAAGCGGTGTCCCCGCCACTACGCCACCGGCGATTGCAAAAAGCACGAAAAGAATTAGGACCCGAGTGAACATTGATCACAGTATACTCCGACTTTTTCCAATAAAACAGTGATTCACGTCACAAATTTCAAAATAAACAAAGTCGGTTTCACTCATCGTTTAACTGCAACAACCGGTGTGCGGTGCAAAACGCGAATTTTCCCGCGCTTTGTTATGTTTTTTTCCTTGCCATAGCGTAAAAGTCAGTAGGGCTCGCCCATATACAACGGGGCTCTCAGGATATTAGGCGTGGCACAAGTATTGACTCCAGATACTTTAAAGACTTGTTTTCATGCAAGTTTTCATTTGAAAAAAATAGTGTGGATGCACACCTCGAGTATTTTAGGGGTAGTTTCATCTGCTAATGAGAGGTGAATTCCATGAATGAGATATTGTTCCTAAGATTTGTCATTTTCATCGCCTTGGGCACCTTGTTTACGATTCCGGGTCTTGCCCAAAAGGAAAAGCTGATCGGTGTCGACAAAGACGGGGAATTTCACGTTTCTTCGCCAATTAGAGTTGGCGATCGGATAGTCGAAAAAGGGATGTATCAGATCTATAGGGTCGATATAAATACGACGCCTTTTATTGTAATTCGTAAGGTTGCGATGACCTACTTTGGAAAAACAATGGGAAGTATGAAGCGAGGTGACGAGGTGGTGAGATTGAAATGCACCATTCAGCGAGTCAATGAACAAAACAAAAAGTCACAGATTCTGTTAAACCAAAACATTGCGAACGACCGAATAGCCGTTCAAGTCTGGTTTCGCCACGAAAGTTCCAAATGTATCTTGCCTGGTAACGTGTTCTGATTGTCAGTCTCTAGGGATGCGGAATTGATCTCCCGTCACGAACTCGGCGCCGGGTCGAGAGGTATTGCCAACGTAAAGGTAGTCAGATGAGTAGTACATTTTGCCGTTAAATGCCCTCCGTGCTGGGTCACGATCTTATGAGCAATGGAAAGGCCGAGCCCAACTCCTTTCTCCTTGGTAGTGTAGAACGGGTCGAATATCTTCGAGAGATTCTTCGGGTCAACACCGGAACCCGAATCTGTGACTTCAATTATCAATTCACTGATTTGCTGGAAAGTTTTGAACGAAAGGGTCTTCTCGGCACCGGTTGACTGGGACATGGCCTGTAGACCGTTAATCGCTAAATTTAGTACCACTTGCTTTATTTGCTCCGCATCGACGGAAATCAGTGGAAGGTTCTTCTGGAGATCGCTAATGACGGTAACAGACTGGTTCGCAGCCTGATTCGCAATCAGTCCCGTAATTGAATCTACAATCTCATTGAGATCAGTTGGCGTCTTGGACGGTTTGGCAGGGCGAGCGAATCGAAGAAACTCGCCGACCAGCTGGTCCAACCTATCTATTTCACCTTTTGCAAGACCAACGAACTCACGCCGAGGACT
Organism: uncultured Chloracidobacterium sp.; assembly: GCA_964526245.1. Classification (GTDB taxonomy): domain Bacteria; phylum Acidobacteriota; class Blastocatellia; order Pyrinomonadales; family Pyrinomonadaceae; genus OLB17. The sequence continues at coordinate 54,198 of CAZGLZ010000009.1, forward strand.
GTCAACCATTAGCTCGTCCTCTAGTATCTCGATAGCTCCCTTTATCGACGCAAGGGGGTTTCGGACCTCGTGAACGATGCCAGCCGAAAGTTCGCCTAGCGACGCCAATTTTTCAGCCTGTAGTAGTTGTTGAAACGTTGTTTGCAGCTCGTCGTAAGCTATTCTCTTTTCCTCCGCATTTCTTTCGGCTCGTTCCCTGGATTTACGGAGCCGGTCGCCGAGTGCTCCCATTATTCCACCAACGAGATTAAAGATCACAATTTCGGCATATTGGTTAATTGAATAATCGAAGTGTCCCTGCTGCCAGTGAATATAGATGTGAGGCGAGTAAATGACGGTTGTGAATATTGACGCGGCCAAGCCACCTCTTAGCCCAAATATCAATGCTGCGGCTATTATCGGAATGTAGTAAAGCCGCTGATATATCTCGTGCCAAACGATCTGATCAGTCGGTGTGAGAAAGTGCAGGATCGTTATAAGGATGATCACAGCCGCAATAACGACCCATATATACAGTCGGTTTCGCGAAGAGGCGAGGTTGAAGTTCTGCTTATCCATCTATTCGTCCGAGATGCTGGAACCCGGCTCCTCTAAACCGTACTTCTGTATCCGATATATAAGCGCGCTTCGGGTAATCCCTAAATATTTTGAGGTTTGTGACTGATTGCCGCCATGCCGAAGAAGCGAGGTACGTATGATCTCCCGTTCTAAGGCTTCTAAACTTATCGGCTCGAAAGGCAGGTCAAACCACAATTCACCCTTTGTCGAAGACGGGTTCTTTACGTTTTCCGGGATGTCGGTGAGAGTTAAGGTATCGCCGTCTGAAAGGACCACCATTCTTTCTATCAGATTCTCTAGTTCGCGAACGTTCCCCATCCACGGATAATCGAAAAATACCTTGAACACGTCGCGCTCTATTTTTGGCGGTCTCATCCCATGTTTCGAAGCAGATCGGGTGACAAAATGTTCAGTCAAAACCGGTAGATCCTCGCGGCGTTCACGCAGCGGTGGCAGCGTGATTGGAACAACTGCTAGGCGGTAATAAAGATCCTCGCGGAAGATGTTCTCCTTTATAAGTTCCGGTAGGTTTTCGTTGGTCGCAGCAATTATTCGAACGTCTATTTTACGCGGGGTATTCTCGCCCAGACGTGTGACTTCCTGTTCCTGTAAAACCCTTAAAAGCCTGGTTTGCGATTGTCGAGGCATGGCACTTATCTCATCAAGGAATAAGGTTCCGCCATTAGCTTCCTCAAATTTGCCCCTCGATTCGTGGGCAGCCCCGGTGAACGCTCCCTTCTTATATCCAAACAGCTCTGCCTCGATTAGCGTCTCGGGAATAGCGGCACAGTTGATGGCGACAAAAGCATTGTTTTTGCGCGTGCCGGAAAAGTGTATTCCTTTCGCGATCAATTCCTTCCCTGTTCCGGTCTCGCCTTCAATCAAAACTGTTACATTTGTTTTTGATACTCTCTCAACAAGGTCAAAAACTTGCAGCATCTTTTCAGATGTTCCGACAACATTCTCGATCCGAAATTCCTCATGAATCTGACGTCTCAGCCTGCGATTCTCCGCCAAGGCCGTGCCGTACTTTAATGCTTTCTCTACGGTGAGCAGAATCTCCTGTCGGTTGAAGGGCTTGGTAATAAAATCAAAGGCCCCACCACGCATAGCTTCGACCGCTGTATCGACATCTCCAAACGCGGTAATAACAATGATCGGTACTTCGCTGTTGATCGCCGTTGCCTGCTGAACCAGCTGAGATCCAGATATTTTCGGCATTCGCCAATCTGTAATCACGCAATCAACTTCCTCGGCCGAGAACAACTTCAGTGCATTACGTCCATCGCTCTCACTCATGACGACGTAACCAGCCTCGCTAAGTTGGAATTCGAGAACCCGACGCAATGAGTCGTCGTCATCAACTAGTAAAATTTTGGCCGCAGACTTTGTCATGCCGATCTAATCTTATCGCAAACACCCAGACAGTGCCCCGTCAAACATGTAACGCTCCTAACACTAGGAACGCTGCAATTTTGTGGGTGTTGTTTCGGAATCAACTCGTCTAGCAGCGATTTTGTCATCCCTTCCCGCAACCGCAATCGTCGCCGCAGCCGGATTTTGGCGAAAAGGCACGGCGTTTCTGAACCACAGTTTTCGCGGCGAAGATAATCGCTCCAAGAATGATTACGATCACTATGAAATATTGAAGATCCATAGAACGTCCTTAAACCGCAAGGTTACTTGATCTCAAAAGTCAGCGTCGTCCATTGTGATTCGTAATTTAGTTTCGGGTCGTCGAGTTTCGCCATGTTGATGAATTTGACATACCACTTACCGGATCCGTCTAGCTTCAACTTTACGAAGCCTTTCGCGTCGCTTCTGAGTTCGGGCGTGGGCTTTATCTTGCCGCTTTCCTCGCGTCCGGCGAGCACGACTTGATTCACAAGCGCTTTACCGTCTTTTAGACAAAGGATATCGATCGTGTCGCCCTTTTTAAGCTTGTAAGGATTCTGCTGTGGAACTAGCTCGACCGGATAGCCAAGGACGGTTCTGTAATCATCCGTCTGCTTATTGCCGACTTGCATGATCGCTTTGACATGTTTTGCGTAACGCTCCACTGCATCCTTTTCTAGTTCGCCGGTCTTGCGGCGTTCTTCGAGCGTGTCGGGCAAGCCGTCTTCGCGGAGATACTCGTTAAAATCTGCTGCCTTTAATGCGATTTCTCGCGGTTTGGTCGACAGTCCAACGACATAGGTTCCCGCCGCCCCTGTTGTCAGGTTTAGAAATGCAGTCGTTTCGTCCTTAGTAAGATCGGCCTCCACTGGATGTACGCGATTCCCACCCGAAACGACACTCACATCATTTAGCCGCGCATAGCTAACCGCTCCCTCGCTCGCCAGAAACGTTCCGTTCATCACCTTCACGGAAAATTTCGAGTTAGGCTTCAGAAAATAGCTATCCGTCTTAAGAAACAGATCGTGCGCGAAAATCGACGCAACCAGCGACAGCGATAAGATAATTGTAAAAATTGTTTGTTTTTTCATTTCGATCTCCTCGTTACTTGATTTCAAATGTCAGCGTCGCCCATTTTGATTCGTAATTCAGCTTGGGGTCGTCGATCTTTACCATATTGATAAATTTGGCGTACCATTTGCCAGCGCCGGTCAGTTTGATCCTGAGCATGCCGTCCTTGTCGGTGCGGGCACTGGTTTCGCCGAGCATTTTGCCTGCGGCCTCGTAGCCGGTGGTGACGATCTGGCCCGCAAGGGGCTTCCCATCCTTGAGGCAGAGGATGTCGAGCGTGGCGCCCTTTTTTAGTTTGTAGGGATTTTGCTGAGGGATCATCTCGACGGCGTATCCGAGGTTGGTTTTGTAGCTGTCGGTTGGTTTATCGCCCGCCTGAAAGATCGTTTTGACATATTTCGAATAACGGTAACGAGCGTCCTTA
>CAZGLZ010000010.1:0-30960 GCA_964526245.1 uncultured Chloracidobacterium sp.
AAGCACTCGCCGCCGCCATCCTCGATCAGCTTTTTCATCGCCTCAAGGTTCTCTTCCTTTCGGCTTGTGATCGCCACACGGGCGCCATGTTCGGCCATCGCCCGAGCCACGCCGCCGGTTATCCCGGTTCCTCCGCCTGTTACAAATGCAACTTTCCCCTGTAAAATGTCCTTTGCAAATACGCTGTCGCTCATGGGAATGAATCTTACCACAAAGAATAGCTTTGACCCGCCACCCGGCCGAGGAACGCGCCTCATTCGCAGGTATCGGCTCGCAGTTCTTCTATTCGCCCTCAGTTTGACGGTTGCGTCGTGCGGTTCGCCGCCGACCGACCCGCGGACGGCAATCCCCGAAGACGCCCTGATCTTTGTCGAAACTCGCGACCTAGGCAAGCTGATAAGAGCAGTGACAGAAAGCCCGCGTTTCGCCGAGGCAGCCGAAGGCAAGCCTGATCTTCGTGCGATAGACGGCATTGAAATGGCGGTCGCGGTAACTGGATTTGAGACCATCGAACAGCCGGTTACGGATTCGAACTCGGTTCTGAACTTCCGGCCGCGATTCGTTGCCGTTGCCGAAACCCGGCTATGGAATTTCCAGGTTCTCGGATTTGTTGAGAATGAACTCGGGCTTTTTATCAGCGAAGCATACGGCGGCGAGGCGAAGCTTGAGATCTCAGACAAGCACGGTGGACGATACTTCATCTGGCTCGGGCAAGATGGGCAAAAGGCATATGCACTCGTCCTCGGCAGCCTGATCATCTTTGGCAATGACGAATCCGCACTCGAACGGGCTCTTGCCACCAAGAACGGCGAGCTTACCTCGATCGCAAGAAGAAAGGAATTTACCGAACAAGCGGGCCTGGTCTCAGGCTACATTTCGAAAGAAGGTATAGCCCAGCTCGCGAACATCTCGGCCGTTTCGATGGCGAACCGTGCAAGCGACGACGCAGAGGTGCAGAGCTTTGTCGCGAGAGTGTTGCCCGAGGTGCTGCGAAATACCGTGACAGAGGTTCGATGGTCTTCGCAGTCCGTCGATGCCGGGATCGAGGACCGGCTAACGATCTCGACCGTCAGCGAAACAGGCGCTGTGCTTGGCGAATCAATGGCCGCGGCCGAAGGCGGTTCGCTCGGACTTGAGCGCTTTATTCCGGACACCATCGTCTCCGCCACGCGGTACAACTTAAAGGACCCTCGCGTCGCCTGGCGAGCGGCCCTGTTGACCGCACAGCGGCAGACGGATGAGCTTTCAGGAAAGTTGCTTCTTGCATTTTCCGATAGCCTTTTCGAGCCCTACGGGATCGATAACGCGGAACTCTTTCTTAGTTCGGTTGACACGCAAGTGATCACCGCGAGATTCGATGGAGAGGGCGAAAGGCAGGTCGTCATCGCTAGGGTAAAAGACCGTGCAACGCTCCTGAGCTCCGTCGCTCAGGAACTCCGCTCAGAAAAGCCTACCGAGCCTGAAAGCGGCACTAACCTCTGGCGGTCGGCCGACGGCGACATTGCGATGGCAATTGCCGGTGACTTTGTGATCATTGGGCACCCGGACGCGGTTCAAATCTCGATCGACGCCGGAAAGCGGACTGGCGGAACCGAACTGCCGGCTAGCATCAAGGCCATCGCGGCATCGACCGCCGCGGCGACCACGATCGGCGGTGACTCGGAAATTCCGGGAAGGATCGCCGACGTGCTTTCGGCAAAGAGATCTACTGAGGCTCCCGTCGTCGCAAGGTACACGACCGAAACCCGCATCAATCAGAAAGCGATCGAACGAACAAGCGTTTCCGACTTTGGCATTATCGGAAGCATCATCGCACAATTCGCCTCAGAATAGACTGCCCCTTTTTCACATTGCGTTTTAGTTTTCGGGCATTGGTCTCTATCCAACGGTCCGCTTCTTCAAACTTTTCAAAGCGTTCCTCGTCACGGCGAAATTCGGGCGTGTGGTTATACCGCCGACCGTTGTGGTGTACCGTCGGGTGAAAAACGTGAAGCATCTCATGGTACATCACGTATTCGATCACGTAGCGAGGCACATCGGCCGAATCGAGGGAACGGCTGATAACGATGGTATCGTGGTGCGAATCAAAATGGCCAAGTATTCTGAAAGTAGGCTTCGCGGACCATGTCAATTTCGGTTTTCGCAGTGTTCCCCAAAAATATTTCGTGTTGAGATCTGAAAAAAGCTCTTCAAGGTCATAAAAGGATCCATCGGTTCCGGTTATCACCTTCCGGCCTCGTTCACGGCGGCTGGTAGCAGCCCGGTCGCGCATTTGCGGCGAAGATATGTATTCGGCGTAGAGCTCGCGGGCCCGTTTCGGCACGCGACGGCGGAAGAGTTTCGCTACCAGAACATACGCCAAAGCCCGATGGACATCGATCGGCATATCCCGGCAAACCTCGGCGATCCGCACGTAAACGCTTCCGTTACGTACGCGAATAGTTTGGTTAATGCCAACGTACGGATAGAACGAAACATGGACCGAAACGCCGCTTCGCTCGGGGTCATAATGCCCGATCACGTCGCGGTAAACCTCAGTGATCTCATCAATTACGGGATTTAAAGACACCTTGTTAATACAGGTTTAACGATTAATCGTTGACACATATCACGTGTCGATGCTATTTCTATTAAGTGGAGAGAAAACTTCTCTCCGACTGCGGTTCTCCCTCCAACGTGACAAATGGCGGTTCGCGAGTCAAATGGAGACATCAAATCCGTCCGTCCCGACCCTGACAAGCGGGGGCAAGCGGTGCTTGCTGCCGTCATCGACGAACACTTTGTCACCGGTGAGCCGGTTGGCTCGAAGAAGGTGGCAGAACGTTTTGCGAGTTCCTCTCGCGTAAGTTCGGCAACCATTCGCAGTGTCATGAGCGAGCTTGAGGAGCTTGGCTTTCTTGAGCAGCCCCATACCTCAGCCGGCCGCGTGCCGACCGACCACGGGTATCGCTTCTACGTTGATAATCTGCTCGGTGTTCTGAAGGTCTCTGACTCAGACCTGAAAAGGATAGCAGAAGAATTCGGATCCTTTGATGATACGATCATCGAAGCACCGGATCGGCTGCTCGAGCGGACCTCACAACTCCTATCTGATCTTTCAAATAATGTTGGGATAGTGGTCTCGCCAAGCCTGGCGAACGACCGGCTCCAGCACATCGAATTTATCAGCGTTGCTGAGAACCGTGTGCTGGTCGTTATGGTCTCGCCGCCGAATATTGTCCACAATCGCCTGATCCGGCTTTCGGCCCCGTTATCGCGAGAGGAACTCGAGAAGTGTTCGAATTACCTCAATGTGGAGTTTGCGGGCAAAAGCCTTTCGGAGATCAGGGACGAGATACTCCGGCGGATGCACGAAGAGCGGGCTTTGTTCGACCGGCTTCTGCAAACGGCCGTTATCCTTTGCTCACAGAGCATCGAGGGCGAGAGTGAAAGCTTGGGCGAAGTTTACGTTGAAGGAACCACCAATATCCTTTCAAAGCGCGACTTCGCCGACCTCGAAAGGCTTCGCGAGCTTCTTGCCACGATCGGCGAGAAATCGAAGCTGCTGCACATCCTCAATGAGTGCGTCTCAAAAGAGGAGACGGGCAAAGGAGAGGTCAAGATCGTTATCGGAAGCGAAAATTCGGTAACACCCCTTCAGGATTGTTCGCTGATCTCAGCTCCATACCGGATCGGCGACAGTACCGCGGTCGGAACCTTGAGCGTTCTTGGCCCGACCCGGATCGAATACGCACGAATGATCGCAGTCGTGTCCTATCTTGCAAAAGTCCTTGAACGATTGCTTGCAAAGCAGTCAGCCTAGGGCCGCCAGCTTACGCAGAGCTTCCTGCGTACAAACAATGAACGAAAACGAGGAAATAAAGGATCTCGAACCTTTGTCCGAGAGCATGCTCGATGCAGACAACGAGTCGGTCGATGATTTTATTCGCCAGCTCGAGGAGAAGGAAAAGGACCTGCACATTACGCTTGAGACGACCGTTATCGAGATCGAAGAGGGTTTCGATGACGGCAACCCTTCAGTGTTCTTTGCCGAGCCGGGGCAGGTCAAATCCGGGCCTGTTACGGTCAATCCTGCATCGCACGAGCCAACTGGTGTAATTAAGGTGCAGGAAGAGTCCGACGAAACCGACGAAGCGGATGATGAGATCGCTGAGCTTGAGGAACGCATCGGCGACCTTGAGGATTTCAATTCCGCACTCAAGGAAAACGTCCGTCGGCTTGAGGCCGAACGTGCCGAACTGCTTGAAAACTCGCTCCGACGAAACAAAGACTTCGAGGCCTACAAGGCCCGTAACGAACGCGACCGATCTGATCACCTTCGCAACCAGACCGTCTCGCTGGTTGAGAGATTTCTGCCGGTGCTCGACAACCTGGAACGGGCGTTGGACTCCGCGAACCAGCTATCGGATGAGCAGGGGCCTGAGTTTGGCCACTTCTTTAAAGGCATCCAGATGGTCAACGAGCAGTTCAATTCCGCCCTTTCGGAATTGGGTGTTGAGCCGATCCCGGCGACCGGTTGCGAGTTCGACCCGCACCTGCATGAAGCGGTCGCGACAGTCGAAACTCAAGAATTCGCGAATAATGTCGTTTGCGAAGAACTGCTGCGCGGATTCCGCTACGGTGATCGCATCATCCGCCACGCTATGGTGAAAGTTGCAGTGAACTCTAACCATCCCGAAGATGATGGACATCCCGAACCGGAGAACAATTCGACATAAGAGCTCTGTAAGTCTCCTCACGCCCCTTGCCCTCCTCCCTTCACGCCTTTGAGGTAACTGAATATGAGTAAAGTCATCGGAATTGACCTTGGAACCACCAACTGCTGTGTATCCGTGCTTGAGAACGGAACCGTGCAAATCATTTCGAATAAAGAAGGCGGCCGGACAACCCCCTCGGTCGTCGGCTTTACGGATAAGGACGAACGGCTGGTCGGCCAGATCGCTAAGCGGCAGGCCGTAACTAATTCCGCTAATACGCTCTATGCGGTAAAGCGGCTGATCGGACGGAAGTTCAATTCGCCTGAGGTTGAAAAAATGAAATCGACGGTTCCCTTTGAGATCGTCGAAGCTCCGAACGGCGACGCTCATATTCGCGTTCTCGGCCGGGTTTATAGCCCGCCCGAGATCTCCGCGATCTTGCTTCAGCGTCTGAAGCAGGCAGCCGAAGAATTCCTCGGAGACCGGATCACCGAAGCGATCGTCACCGTCCCGGCATATTTTGACGATATGCAGCGACAGGCGACCCGCGACGCGGCGAAGATCGCCGGGCTTGAGGTCGAGCGGATCATCAACGAGCCGACCGCAGCAGCACTAGCCTACGGGTTCGGCAAGAATAAAACCGAGAAGGTCGCGGTCTATGACCTCGGCGGCGGAACGTTCGATATTTCGATCCTCGAAATAAAGGACGGTGTTTTCGATGTTCTTTCGACATCGGGAAACACATTTCTTGGCGGCGAAGATTTCGACCAAAGAATCATCGAATGGCTGCTCGAGGTCTTCAAGGGCGAATCGGGGATCGATCTTTCGGATGATCGGCTTGCACTCCAGCGTCTGAAGGAAGCAGCCGAGCGGGCAAAGTGCGAGCTCTCGAGTGTGACGGAGACGAACATCAGCCTGCCGTTCATCGCGGCGGACGCGACGGGTCCGAAGCATATTAACGCCACACTCTCTCGTGAAAAGCTTGACGAGCTTATCCTTGACCTGGTCGAATCGACCGTCGAGCCCTGCCAAAAAGCACTCTGGGACGCGAAGCTAAAACCCGAAGACATCGACAAGGTAATACTCGTCGGCGGCCAGACCCGATCTCCGATCATTTCGCGGACGGTTACCGAGGTCTTTGGCAAAGAGCCCTCTTCGGAGATCAATCCGGACGAGGTCGTCGCGATGGGCGCCGCGATCCAAGGCGGCGTTTTCACCGGCGACGTAAAGGACATTGTACTGCTTGACGTACTGCCGCTTAGCCTCGGTCTTGAGACCCGCGGTGGCCTCTTTGTTAAGCTTATCAACCGCAACTCGACGATCCCGCTCCGCAATACGATGACCTTTACGACGGTCGTCGATAATCAGCAGACGGTACAGATCCACATTCTGCAGGGTGAACGCGAGATCGCTCGAGAGAACCGAAGCCTGGCAAAGTTCGAACTTGTCGGCATTCCTCCGGCGGCACGCGGTGTTCCGCAGATCGACGTCACTTTTGAGATCGACGCGAACGGCCAAGTAAACGTCTCAGCCCAGGACAAGATGACCGGACTTGAGCAGGCGATGCAGGTCATGCCGTCCTCCGGTCTCTCGCCTGAAGAGATCGAACGGCTGATACTTGAGGCGGAGACCTCGGTCGAACGGGACAAGGAAGAACGCGAACTGATCCTGCTCAGAAACAAGGTCGAAAGCATGATCAAGACGGCCCGCAAAGCCATGGCGGAATTCGGCCGTTCTTTCCCGCTTGAAGAACAACAGGCAATCAATGGCACGCTAAATTCAGCGGAAGACGACCTGAACGAAGCCGGCAAAGATGAACTCACGGCCCTCGTGACAAAGGTCGAGGAAACAGCGGCGAAGATCACCGAGGCGATGCTAGCGGCGGTTTGATTGCCTTCGCAACTTGAGAATAGAACCCCGGATTGGTGATAATCAGAAAGCGTCAGCTTGAGCGATCAGGCTGGCGTTTTCTCGATAAGGTATGAGCAAACGCGATTACTACGAAATTCTTGGTGTTCAACGAAACGCTAGCGAGAGCGAGATAAAGCGGGCCTACCGTTCGCTAGCCGTAAAGTATCACCCGGACAAGAACCCGGACGACCCGCAGGCTGAAGAGCGTTTCAAAGAATGTGCTGAGGCCTATGCGGTACTGTCGGATGCTCAGAAGCGGGCGGCGTATGACCGGTTCGGCCATTCCGGCGTTGGTGCCGGCGGCCCGGGATTCGACCCAGGCTTCTCAAACTTCGAAGACATCTTCGATATGTTCGGCTTCGGCGATATGTTCGGTTCGCGAGGCGGACGGCGGAGCCGCGTTCAGCGCGGTGCGGACCTGAGATATGACCTCGAGATAACGCTTGAGGACGCAGCAATCGGGAAAGAAGAGCGTCTTAAGATACCTAGGCTTGAACGGTGCGAGGAATGTAACGGCATCGGAGCCGAAAAAGGCACCCACCCTGAAGATTGCGTCGCCTGCGGCGGCAGCGGCCAAACTCGCTATCAACAGGGCTTTTTCAGCGTGATGCGGACTTGCCCGAATTGCTCCGGGAAAGGCCAGGTCGTTAAGACACCATGCAAGGAGTGCCGCGGTCAAGGCAGGGTCGAAAAAGAAAAGACGCTTGAGATCAAGATACCCGCAGGAGTGGAAACGGGCTCTCGTTTGCGTGTTTCAGGCGAGGGCGAAGCCGGTTCGAACGGCGGGCAAACCGGTGACCTTTATGTGATCATCCACGTAAAGGAACACGAGGTTTTCGAGCGGCAGGGCGAGAACCTATACGCAGCGGTACCGGTCTCATTCGCTCAGGCTGCACTTGGTGCAGAGATAAAAGTGCCAACGCTTGACGGTGAAGAGTCGCTTTCTGTTCCCGCTGGGACTCAAACCGGCACGGTCTTTAGGATCAGATCGAAGGGAATGCCGGTTCTTGGCGGACGCGGCCGCGGCGACCTTTTTGTCGCGGTTACATTGATAACCCCAAAGTCGCTTTCAAAGGACCAGCGGAAACTCTTCGAGCAGCTCGCTGAGATCGAGGATACTGAATTCACCGACGCATCCTTCATGGACAAGGTGCGAAACATTTTCGGGTAGATCCGCGAAAATACGGAACCATCAGCCGTTCAGCTTGGCTTTCACTGCCTCGCTGACGGCTTTTCCGTCTGCATTCTTCCCTGCTAAATTTGCGAGAGCCGCCTTCATAACGAGTCCCATGTCTTTCATTGAGGTCGCACCGGTTGATGCAACCGCATCTGCCACGGCCTTTTCGATCTCCTCGGGTGATGCAGCACCGGGAAGATACTCTTCAATTACAGCAACTTCGGCCGCCTCCTTCGCAGCAAGCTCGGCCCGGCCCGCTTTCTCGTACTGCTCTATAGAGTCCTTCCGCTGCTTTACCAGCGACTGAAGTGCTTTCTGCACTTCCTCGTCGGTAAGCTCGCTCCCTTTCTCTATCTTTCGATTCATCAGGTTGGCTTTCACCATCCTGAGTGTCGAGAGCCGGTCGGCGTCCTTCGCCTTCATGGCAGTAGTTATATCTGCGACAATTTGGTCAACTAAGGTCATCTCCTCAAGTCTATTCGAGCCGGGCCCGGTCTTCAATTCGTGAAGATTTCTATTGTTTATTGGTTACCGTTGTGTTAAAACATTTTCAAGACACGTAAGTGATCCAAGTTCGCGTAAATCACGAAAGGACAACAAGTTAAACATGACCGAAGTCAGCAGCCAAGGGCTCTCCGACTCGCAGGGTACAGCTACGGTTTTTGCAGGCGACTACCTGAACAAGCTTTCCGGCGAGCGGATAGAACGCGAGTGCCGGGCGAAATTGAACGAGGGCTGCCGCGAGATAATCGTCGATTTCTCCGGAACGGAACTCGTGAATAGCATCGGCATCTCGATCCTTATGGGCGTTATCGACGCGGCATCGGGCATCGGTGCCAAGGTGGTTTTTGCTGAACCCAATCCGATGACGACGGAACTATTCGATATGCTGGGCCTTACGCGGCACGTTGAGATCAGGGCTTAAGATGAAACTTCAGGAAATGCGATCCACGAACTTCAGCCGATTTGCGGCCGAGCGAAATAAGCTCGTCCATACGTTTGGAGCTCTCGCCGAGATCGGGCAGGAAGTTTCGAACAAGCATAATTTTCAGGAAACGGTCCGAACCTCGCTCCACCTCGTGCTTGGCTCGCTCGGGATCATGCGGGGCGGCGTTGTCCGATACACACGCTTCGAGCACGAATTGAATATGGTCTCGGCCAGAGGGCTTGGCGACGACTTCCCTTTTGGGATGTCGCTCTGCTATGAGGACGAGCGTCAATTTCTCGCCAACGGCCTTTACCCGATCGAGTGTGACCAGGCACGCGTGCTGCCCTTTTTTCAGGTCTATGACCGAAGCCTTGAAAGAGCGAAGATCGAGCTTTTTGTCCCGTTGGTAGTTCGCGACGAACTACTCGGCGGCATATTTCTCGGTGAGAAGGCGAGCGGAGAGCAATACACCTCGCATGACAAAGAGATCATCTGCGCGATGGGTCGTCACATCGGGGTCGCCATCTCCCAGCGAAACTTGATGGCCGAACTCGAACGCCGTGCTGACGAAAATCGCCGACTTTACGATGACCTCAAGATGACCTACAAGGACACCGTGAAGGCATTTGCGGCGGCCATCGACCGGAAAGATAAATATACGGAAGGCCACTCGGTCCGCGTCGGGAAGTATTCAGAAGCGATCGCAAGGGAGCTTGGATGGGGCGAAGAAGAGATCGAAGGTGCAGCATTTGCCGGCTATCTGCACGACATCGGAAAGATCACCGTCGAACGAAAGATAATTAACGCTCCGTACCGCATAAACGCGAAAGAATCGACAGAGCTCAACAAGCATCCGGGGGCCGGATACGAGATCCTTCAGCCGATCCGCCATCCGTACGCGGGAGTGCCGCTCGCGGCGAAATATCACCATGAACGCCTCGATGGCCGCGGCTACCCGGACGGGCTTTACGACCGGGAGATCCCGTACATTGCGAAGGTTGTCAATCTCGCCGATGCTTTCGACGCAATGACCTCGGACAGGCCTTACAGGCGTCGGCGGTCGGCACAAGAGGTCTTTGAAGACCTTCAGCGAAACAGCGGCAAGCAGTTCGCACCCGAACTAGTGACCGCTCTTCTTCGCGGGGTGATAAGGGAACTTTCTGGCGAATCGAAGGACAAAACCTTCAGGAAAATGCTTGGCCGCGAATACATGGAAAGCGAGGGTTTGATGCCAATGGTAAGAACCGCGCTCAACGAACTAGCACCGACCTCGCCGCTAACGTTTGTGGCTCAGAGATAAGAACCCTTCTGCCAGCCCCTTTGTTCGCGGTTTCAAAGCGAGAAATTAAAGTTAACAAAACCGGTCGCCCTTACTGGCTGACCATCGCGTTTGAACGGTCGGAACCGCCATTTCATGATCGCGTCGCGGGCGGCCGCCTGAAGCATTGTGTGGCCAACGGTGTTTTGTACCGCCGCAACCTGCCCGTCCTCATCGATCACCACCTCGACCCTGACGACTCCGGCCGCTCGAACCTGCCTAGCGGCGGCAGGATAGACCGGCTGAGGCTTGTTTGTCGCAAACGGAACCAGCGAGCCGACCTCGATCGGGCCGTTCGCCGACGCCGCAGAGGCTTCCGCAACCGGCTGCGCATCCGCCTGCTTTGCCCCCTCGGCTACTTTCGTCGGTTCGGTCGCGTCGGGCTTGGGCGAAGCCGGCCGGCTTGCAACTGCTTGTTGGACTGGCGGAGCGGCTTTCGGAGCTGCAGCATTCGAGGCAACTGTCTGAACTGGAACTAGCTCGACTGACTGGGGTTGGGTCGGCGAGCCGGCCACGGCCGTCATCACCGTGCTGCGTTGGGCGGCAAGCTGTTCGCGGGCGTCTGCTAGTTCATCGCGCCAACGGCGGGCGTCGTATTCGTCTCGCGAATAAAGACTCCGGGCCGAGGTCGCCTCTTCGAGAAGCGGCAACGCTAGCGGTGCACACGTTTCGTCCTTGCTGGTCTCCTTTGCCTGCTCAACAACTAGTTCGAGAAGGGAACGCATCTGTTCGACGTCCTTCAGTGCGTCCGCCGGGAGATTGCGATCCGCGATCTGCAGGCCGAGTGCACGATAGCGTTCCGCCTGCGAACGCGCCCCCTTGATCACCTGCCCGGCAATGGGCGGATACAGGGTCGATGCCGCCTCATTCTTATTCTTGTATTCGGTAAAGTGGGCTTCGAGAAACTCCTTCGCCTTCCGGTAGTTTCCCTGTTCGAGGTAACCGTGCATCAACATCACGTTGACCACCGAATGAATCGCGAGATCTCCGGTCTCTTTTCGGATATTCTCGAGCTCAAAGATCGCGGATGTATGATTGCGGACGGCAAGTTGAGCACGTGCGTTGGCAATACGCTCGCGTATCACCTCGGCGGGCGTCTTGCTCGCAGGCTGATTTGTCGGTTTTGGCTCTCCTGCCGGTTCGGCTGGCTGCGGTGACTGGGCAAATATTATGGCGCTAAAAAGTAGAATGTTCACCGCGGCCGAAAGCAATACCCTGTTGACGTTTAACGGCATTTCAGTCCTCCTTTCTGACTTACGTCTCCGTATAAAGGCCAAGCGAACTACGGGGATGCTCACTTTCAACGACCTATGCACTCGATACCCCAAAAATGACGAAGCGGGCAACGAGATGCCCGCCGGCTAATTTTTCAAGCTCTCGACGATCTTTTTGCGATATGCGATTGCTTCAGTTTTTATAGCATTTTCGTTTAACGTGAGCAAACGACGGTCCTGCATCACAACTCGGCCATTGATGACGACCGTTCGAACGTCAAACGATTTGGTCGCGTAAACAAGGTGCGAATAGATGTTGAACATCGGCGTCTGGTGCAGGCCGTCAATGTCAACGATGACGATGTCGGCAAGCTTTCCTGCCTCGATCGAACCGATCTTGTCTCCCATATGAAGAGCCCTTGCACCGCCGATGGTCGCCATAGCGAATACCTGCTCAGCTGACACGACCTTCGGGTCGCCGGAGAAGACCTTATGGAGTTTTGCCGCCGTATCCATCTCTTCCCATAGCGATAGGTCATTGTTCGATGCCGGCCCGTCCGTGCCAAGCCCAACGTTCAATTCTTTGGCCAACATCATCGGCACCGGAGCGACACCCGCAGCCAGCTTCATGTTCGACTGCGGATTATGTGCAATGCCGACATTGTTGCGTTTGAGAACATCGAGCTCGGCCGCATTTGCCTGGATCACGTGGGCGGCGATGGTCCGGCCATTGAAGAAATTGATCTTTTCCATGAACTCGATCGGCCGCATCCCTTCGTGTTTTTGCTGGATAAATTCGGTCTCCGTATTCGCTTCGGCAAGGTGAATCACAAGCGGAGCCCCAAGCCTGTCTGAAAGCGCCCGCGCATCGGTGAGGTTATTTTCCGAAACCGTATACGGAGCGTGCGGAGCAACTGCCGGAACGATCAGCGGATGGCCCTGCCACTTTTTAATGAACCGCTCGGTCAACTCAAGGCCATCGGCAAAGGTCTTGGCGTCCGGCACCGGAAAATCGATTATTGTCTGTCCGAGCACACCTCGGACACCTGCCTTCGAGGTCTCATCGGCGATGGCGTCCTCAAAGTAGTACATGTCACAATACGTGGTCGTGCCTCCGCGGATCATTTCCGCGAGGCCAAGCCGTGTTCCGGCTCGGACGAACGGTTCATCAACATTTTTGGCCTCAGCCGGAAAGATGAACTTGGTCAGCCACTCCTGCAGGTCCATGTCGTCTGCGATCCCGCGAAAGAGCGTCATCGGGACGTGCGTGTGCGTGTTGATAAGGCCGGGAATGACCACCTTGCCTGCTGCATTGATCGTTTGCCGTGCACGAAAGCCTCGTACGACCTCTGCCTTCGAGCCGACCGCTACGATCTTGCCACCGCGTATTGCCACGGCACCATCGTCGATCACACGGCGTCCGGCATCCATCGTGACGACCTTCCCGCCGGAAATGATGAGGTCAGCAGTTTCCGTGGAAGCCGCCCCAAATGCCGAAAGCACCATCGATGCGATCAATACTAACGAGGTAAAAATGTTCTTCATACAGTCACTTCAGATAACTCGAATCAAAAGCCATGGGCAGGAGCTCAGACATTTGGCGTTCGACCGACTCGCCGTTTGTGTTCACTATAAGCACCGGTATATCCCCACCGAATTCCCAGATCACCTGGCGACAGGCCCCGCACGGTGCCGTCAGTTCGTCGCTCTCGGCCACTACGGAAATGCGTTTGATGCGTTTGCGGCCCGCGGCGACCGCCGAAAAGATCGCCACACGCTCTGCGCACATCGTCAGCCCGTAGCTCGCCGATTCGACATTGCACCCGGCGAAGATCGAACCGTCATCAGCCTCGACCGCCGCACCGACCCGGAAACCGGAGAATGGGGCAAAGGCCCGTTCACGGCATTCGCGGGCAGCAGAGAGTAATTTTTCTGCAGTTTCGTCCATTTAAGTTGCGGTCACGGTCGTTTCCCTCTTGAGTTCTTCCCTCACCAGGCTGCAAAGAAGTTCGACGCTTATCCCGGTGTTCGATCCTTCGGGGATGATGATATCGGCATGCCGTTTCGAGGGCTCAACAAACTCAAAATGCATCGGCCGAACCGTCCGGTAGTATTGGTCGATGACCGAGTCAACCGTCCGCCCGCGTTCGGCAATGTCGCGCCGAAGGCGACGGATGAACCTAATATCATCCGGCGTATCGACAAAAACACGCATATCGAGCAAATCAAGGACACGCGGCTCGGCAAAGATCAATATACCCTCGACGATCACGACCTGCTTAGGCCTTATGATCTCGATCTCGTCGCTGCGGGTGTGGGTCTTAAAGTCGTACAGCGGCATTTCGACGACCAGCCCTTGCTTGAGCCGAATAAGATGATTGACCAGCATGTCGCTGTCGATCGAATCCGGATGGTCGAAGTTCGCCTGGTGCCGCTCATCGAGAGGCATGTCAGCAAGATTGCGGTAGTAACTGTCCTGTTCGACGAGGACGACATTTTCACGGCCGACGGCATCGACTATCGCCCGAGCGATGGTCGTCTTTCCTGAGCCTGTTCCTCCACAGATTCCGATGATCATATACGCTTGATGACCCGACGCAGCAACTCCTTGAATACCTCAGAAACGCGGGCTCCGACTTCCATTACCTCATCGTGATGAATTATGTCGTCCGTCATTCCGGCAGCGAAGTTGGTGATGCACGAAATTCCGGCGACCCGCGTGCCTTGGTGCCGGGCAGCGATCGCCTCCGGAACCGTCGACATTCCTACCGCATCTGCCCCAAGTGTGCGATATAGCCTGATCTCCGCCGGTGTTTCGTAGGTCGGGCCGGAGAGCGCACAATAGACGCCGCGGTGAAGAAAATCCTTGAAAGTCTTGTCCTTCCCCGCCTCGACGCGCTCCTTCGCAATGCCGTTGGCTTCTTCGTCGATCAAGCGCTGCAGCTCACGATCGTAAACCTGCGTCATATCCGGAAACCGGGGGCCGAGCCTTTCATCATTCGGGCCGCGAAGCGGATTGACGCCCATCATATTGAGGTGGTCCGCGATCAGCATGAGGTCGCCCGGCCGCATTCCGGCCTTCAGGCTGCCGGCCGCATTCGTCAGGATCACGGCCTCAACACCCATCCGTCCGAAAGCCCGCATCGGGAACATCACCTGCTCCATCGAATAGCCTTCGTAGAAATGGAAACGTCCTTGCTGCACGACCAGCGGAACACCGCCACAGGATCCGATGACCAACCGACCCGCGTGCCCCTCAACAGTGGAACGAACAAAGTGCGGAATCTCCTCGTAAGGGATCGAAACTGCGTCCTCCAATTCGTCCGCAAATGCCCCCAATCCGCTGCCAAGGACGATCGCGATACGCGGGCGGAGTTCAGTTTTGCTGTGAATGAGATCGGCGGCCTCCGCCGCATTTTCTAGCGTCATCTTTGCTATGTCTGCTACTTCTCTTTCCTGTACGGTTGCCCCAGAGCCTTTGGTGCACGGCTCAATCCGATGAAGCCGGCCAACACAATGATCGTCAGGACATAAGGGATCATTTCAATGAACTGGATCGGGATCGGTTCGCCGTTGATCTTCGCCCATGGAGCCCCTTGTATCTGTATCGTAAGAGCCTCCGTAAACCCGAAGAATAAACACGCGAACAAAACCGGTACCGGCTTCCATTTCGCAAGGATCAATGCCGCCAAAGCGATAAAGCCACGGCCCGCCGACATGCCGCGGGTGAACAGCGACGATTGTCCGGTTGCCAGAAATGCCCCGCCGATCGCTGCGAGTACACCCGAAATGATGACCGCCGAGTACCGAAGCAGCTTCACATTAATACCCGCCGCGTCGGCCGCTTCCGGATTTTCACCGGCGGCTCGAAGCCGCAAACCGAACGGTGTTTTGTAGAGGGCATACCACGCTACGGCGACCGTGAAAAGAGCAAGTATCGTCGCATACGAAAGGCCGCCGAAGATGACCGGTATCTTCTGAGCTTTATCGATCTGCGGCGTTGAACCCGTTGAGTCGTAGATCACGCCGCTGATCAATGCGGGCAGCCCAAGCATCAAGAAGTTTATCGCCATACCGGCGACAACCTGATCCGCCTCAAATTCCAACACTGCGATCGCATAAACGGCTGCAGTGACAATACCCGCACCAATACCACAGAGCAGGCCGAGATACGGATTCCCAGTCTGGTACGTTACCACAGCAGCGGTGAATGCACCGGAAAGCAGGAGCCCTTCAAGTGCAATGTTGATCACGCCCGACCGCTCCGAAAAAAGCCCACCGAGCGCCGCAAAGACCAGCGGCGTCGCTGCCGTCAGTCCCGAGAAAAAGAAACCCCAATTCAGGATATCCTGCATAGCTCAAGCCCCTATCGGCGTGTGTACCTCTGAAAACAAGCGACGAACAGGATCATGATCGCCTGCAGCACAAAACCAAGATCCTTTGAAACATATCTCGTGAACGCATCGACGAAGATCTCGCCGCGGAGCAGCACGCCGAAAAAGATTGCCGCGATCAGAACACCAAGCGGATGATTGCGTCCGAGCAGGGCGACCGCAATACCGAGAAAACCCCATTGCGCCGAAAAGTCGTGATAATAGTTGTAGCGCGTGCCCATCACTTCACCGATCGCGACCATTCCGGCAAGAGCACCCGAGATTGTCATTGCCAAAACGATCTGCTTTTTCGGCGAGATTCCGCCATACTCCGCTGCTGAGGGATTTTCGCCGACGGCTCGCAGTTCATACCCCCATTTGGTTTTCCAAAGAAAAACGTAAACGAGAACGCACATCAAAAGTGCGATGAAGAATGCGATATTGAGCGGAACGTCCGGGGAAATGAAACCGAAGATCTCGTTGAGACGCGGGATCGTCGCGGCCTCGCCAATCGGCGGTGTTTCAAGGATCGGACCGGGGTTCTTGTAGTGATATTGGGTAAGGTAACTGACCAGAGCGATCGCGATGAAATTGAGCATGATCGTATTGATCACCTCATGCGAACCGAATCGGGCCTTGAGAAATCCCGGGATCGCTCCCCAAAAACCTCCGACCAATACCGCCGCCAAAACGCACAACGGCACCAACAGAAACCCGGGCAAGCTTGTCCAAGCCCAGCTCTCGCCCGCGACCGACGTTCCGCCCAGCGTTATGCCGACCCAAGCGGTCGCAAACGCAGCCATATAGAGCTGCCCTTCAGCGCCGATGTTCAGCAGCCCGCATCGGAAAGCGACAGCAACCGCGAGCCCGGTGAAGATAAGCGGGGTTGCATAATGGAGCGTCCAGCCGATATCGCGGATAGACCCGAACGAGGATGAAAGCAGCCATGCATACGCGTTGATCGGGTCATCACCGAGAAGCAAGATGATAACACCACCAACGGCAAACGCCAGGATGACGGCAAGCAGCGGCCAAAGGACCTCACGAAAAATGTTCATATGCGCCGGCTGGTCCGAAAAATTGGGCGAGGAGAAACGAGAATTCCCGTCTTTCGGTTGTTCAAGAACGTTCCTAAATATAACCGAGAAAAGGCGGTTGTGTCATCTATTCGACAATGGAAATATGCAAAATCTTTCGAGCCGTTAGAGATAAAAAATGCACTTGACAATCAGACACTCAGATTTTATTATTTTCCTAGACTAATTATTTAGTCATTGAACCCAATCAACAAGTAACTTTTTGGAGGAAATGATTATGAGCATGATCAAATTTGACCCCTTTCGCGAACTTCGGACGCTTAACGACGAAATGAACCGGCTTTTTAGCGCAGTGCCGGCCTCAGTTGACCGCGGCGAATTTGCTCGCGGCTCGTGGAGCCCGAACGTGGATATCTATGAAGACGAGAACCGGCTCATCGTTGAAGCAGAGCTTCCTGGTATGAACCGAGAGGACTTTGAGGTTTCGGTCGAGAACAATGTGCTGACCCTAAAGGGCGAACGCAAGTTCGAGAAGAAGACCGAGGGCGATAACTACCATCGCGTTGAGCGAGCATATGGCTCGTTCACGAGGCAGTTCACGCTTCCACATACGATCACAGCCGAAGGGGCTACTGCGGACTTTGAGAATGGCGTTCTCCGCGTTGCCCTTCCGAAGCGAGAAGAGACCAAGGCCCGCAAGATCGAGATCACGGCTTCCGGAAATGAAGCTAAGGCGATCGAAACAGAAAGCAAGTCGGCGAACGCCTAGTTCTTCGACTTTTGGGAAACGAAGAAGCGGCGCAGAGGGCCTAAGACAACAAGCTCTCTGCGTCGCGCCGTCTTTAGGATAAAATAAGAACATGAGATTCGATAGATTCACGATCCGCGGGCAAGAGGCCGTTCAGGCGGCGATCGGAGTTGCGGAAAAGGCACAAAACCAGCAGGTCGAGCCAGAGCATATTCTGGCCGCAATGCTTGAGCAAAAGGAAGGCGTGCTGAAGCCGGTCCTCGGGAAGATCGGTGCAAACGCAACTGCCATCGCAGCCGACATTCAGGCCGCCATCGACAAGATGCCGAAGGTCACCGGCGGGCAGCAGTATTTCAGTTCGCGCACGAACACGCTATTTCAGGAAGTTCAGAAAATCGCGGAGAAGATGCAGGACGAGTACGTCTCGACCGAGCACCTGCTGCTTTCGATCGCCTCGGAAAAGGACGGTGACGCGGGGCGCATCCTCCGCTCTAGCGGCGTGACCCGCGAAGACCTTGAAACGGTGATCACAGAAATGCGGGGCGGGTCGCGGATCACGGATCAGAACGCCGAGGAAAATTTCCAGGCACTCGAAAAATACGCTCAGGACCTGACCGAGCGTGCTCGCAAGGGCAAGCTCGACCCCGTTATTGGCCGCGACGATGAGATCAGGCGGACGATCCAGATACTCTCTCGGCGGACAAAGAACAACCCTGTGCTGATCGGCGAACCCGGCGTCGGTAAAACAGCGATCGTCGAGGGACTTGCCCAGCGGATCGTTTCAGGCGACGTGCCGGAAACGCTCAAGAACAAGCGGCTTGTCTCGCTCGACCTTGGTGCGATGCTCGCCGGTGCGAAGTATCGCGGCGAGTTTGAAGACCGGCTAAAGGCTGTGCTCAAGGAGATCGAAAAAGCCGAGGGCCAAATAATTCTCTTCATCGATGAGCTCCATACACTTGTCGGAGCCGGAGCTTCGGAGGGCGCCATCGATGCTTCGAACATGCTAAAGCCGGCTCTTGCCCGCGGCACATTGCGGGCTGTCGGCGCGACGACGCTGAACGAATATCAGAAGTACATCGAAAAAGATAAAGCCCTCGAGCGACGCTTCCAGCAGGTCTATGTTGGTGAGCCGAACGTTGAGGACACCATCGCGATCCTTCGCGGGCTGAAGGAACGATACGAGGTACACCACGGCGTCCGGATCAAGGATGCAGCGATCGTTGCGGCGGCGATGCTTTCGAATCGATACATCACGGATCGATTCCTCCCGGATAAAGCGATCGACCTGATCGACGAGGCCGCGTCGCGTATTCGCATCGAGATCGACTCGCTTCCGCAGGAGATCGACGAACTTGAGCGCGAGATCCTGCAGCTTGAGATCGAGCGGCAAGCACTTGGACGCGAGACCGACGAGAAATCGAAGGAACGGCTCGGCGATATTGAGAAGCGAATCGCGGATCTTAAGGAACGATCCTCGGCGATGAAGGCCAAGTGGCAGTCGGAAAAAGAAGAGATCGAGAAGATGCGTACCGGCAAAGAGCAGCTTGAAGAAGCAAAGCTTGAGCTTGAGCACGCCCGCCAGGCCGGCGACCTGAATAAGGCCGCCGAGCTTCAATACGGCCGAATACCCGAGCTCGAAAAGCAGCTTGAGACCGAGCAGGCAAGGCTTGAAGACCTGCAGAAGGAAGGCGTTTTCCTGAAAGAAGAGGTCGACGAGGAAGACGTCGCTGAGGTCGTGGCGAAATGGACCGGCGTGCCGGTCTCAAAAATGCTTCAGAGCGAGATGCAGAAGCTTGTTGCAATGGAGGACAACCTTCGCCATCGCGTCATCGGGCAAGATGAGGCACTTTCTGCCGTGGCAAACGCGGTTCGTCGTGCGAGGGCCGGTCTTCAGGACCCGAATCGACCGGTCGGCTCGTTCATCTTTCTTGGCCCGACAGGCGTTGGTAAGACGGAAACTGCCCGCGCTCTCGCGGAATTTCTTTTTGATGACGAGCGGGCCATGGTCCGGCTCGATATGTCTGAATACATGGAAAAGCACGCCGTCGCCCGGATGATTGGCGCTCCTCCTGGTTATGTCGGTTACGAGGAAGGCGGCCAACTGACCGAGGCTGTCCGGCGCCGGCCGTATTCGGTTGTGCTTTTCGACGAGATCGAAAAGGCTCATCCGGATGTATTTAATGTCCTGCTTCAGATACTTGATGACGGGCGTCTGACGGACAGCAAGGGCCGGGTGGTGGATTTCAAGAATACGGTCCTGATAATGACCTCGAACCTCGGTTCGCGTGAGATACAGGCCTCGGCCGAGAACCCGCTCGCCGACCGCGATATTCGCGCGAACGTGCTTCAGGTACTTCGCGACCATTTCAAGCCCGAGTTCCTGAACCGAATCGACGACATCGTCGTCTTCCATCAACTCGGGAAAGAAGAGATTGCTTCGATCATCGACATTCAGCTTGCGAAGCTCAAAACGATGCTTGCCGAACGAAACGTCGCGATCGAGCTTGACGCATCTGCCCGTGATCTTCTTATCACCGAGGGGTACGACCCGGTTTACGGTGCGCGGCCGCTTAAGCGGGCGATCCAATCGCTGGTGCAAAATCAGCTTGCGGTCAAGCTGCTTAGTGGTGAGATCGCCGCGGGCCAGACCGTAAACGTGACTGCAGAGAACGGTGAATTGATATTTTCTCCGACCGAGGAGGAAAAGGCGGCGGGACAAATTTGAACGCCTGACAGAAACTACGCCGTGAAGGTCTTTGCTGCTTTAATGAGCCCGACAAAGGCCCTTTAGGTCATAAACTTGCTCCGGCGATGTTTGGTCCGGAGCTTTCAATCGTAGGTCCGAACGCTTAGAATTTTGTATTGTGTTCAGAAGACAGAAAATGAAAGATCGAGAGACTGAAGAACTTGAATCCCAAGAGGGTGAAGAATTGAAGATACCGATAAACGACAAACGCCGGTTCGACGAGAGCGGGGAGCGCAAGACGCCCGAAGCGGCCGAGGCGAACCCTTCACCGAATGAACCCCAGAAGTCTCCAAGGGAGATCGAGCTTGAGTCTCGGCTTAAAGCTGAAACCGATAGACGCGAAGCTGCCGAATCTAAGCTTGTCGGCGTTCAGGCAAAGTTCGAGCAGGCGAAGGCTGACCTTGAAAAAGAGACATCGGAAATGCGTGCCCGGTTGATGAAAACGCTTGAAGACCGGGCAAGTCAGAGCAAGTTCAATTTCCTGCAGACGCTTTTGCCGGTTCTTGATAACTTGAACCTAGCGGTTACGGCGAGTGAGACCGATGCGTCGGTCGAGAACTTAAGGGATGGCGTTCGCGGTGTTGCTCGTTCGTTCGAGCAGGCCTTAGTGAGCGTCGGTGTCGAGCCGGTCGCTTCCGTCGGTGTGGATTTCGATCCGGAGATACATGAAGCAGTCGATATGCGTCCGGTCGAAGGTGATCAGGACGGAAAGGTGACCGCAGAGTACCAGAAAGGCTATCGCTTCGGCGACAGACTGCTTCGTCCGGCGAGGGTGCAGGTCGGAAAATCGATAGCTCGCGAGGCCGGCAACTAGGCTTTTCGGGAAAGGGCTCAGAAATTTCTTCGCCTGAACCGCCCGCGGGTGATATCATGGGGTTGGCTTTTCCGCCAAAGCTCGCCCCCGAAACGTCTCATCGAGAGTGTAATTAATATGGCAGATATAGACGCTTATAAAGATAAATTCAGCGAAGCCGGCCGCAGGATACTTGAATCCGCCCTGGATGCATCGCGGAGGCGGGATCAGAACTACGTTGCGGTCGAGCACGTTCTTCACGCGCTCTCGAACGAAGAGGAAGAGCTTTTCACTGCAACGATGCGTGACCTCGCGGTCGATCCGAGGTCGGTGAAGCTTCTGATCGAGCGTCGGCTGGAGAATGGCCGGCAACACACGGGAAATGGCTTCCGCATCGCTCCGGAGACAACCGAACTCTTTAAGCGGGCGATGGACCGTGCCCGCTCGCAGGGCCGAAGAGTGATTGACGGTACCGACCTTTTCTACGTGCTCTCGAATGACGACCGAAGTGTTTTGGTGGACCTCTTGCAGAACCTTGGAGTTCCCGGCGAGGAAGTTGCCCAGACTGCCCGTACCCGCATTCGAAAGCGTGAAAAGGAAGAGGAAAGAGTACGGCAGAAATACGAACTTCCGAATTTTCTCCGGCACTTCGGAGTCTCGATGAACAAACTCGCCCGGCAGGATAAGATCCCGCCGACGATCGGTCGCGAGAAAGAGATCCGGCAGATGATCGAGATACTCGCACACCGCGAGCGCTCGAATTCGCCAATGCTCGTCGGTGAGCCCGGAGTCGGCAAAACAGCCGTCGTTGAGGGACTAGCTCGTTTGATCGAACTCGAACCTGACAAGGTGCCGGCAAGGCTTCGCGATTCGCATATCGTCCAGCTTCAGATGGGCGGCATCGTGGCCGGAACAATGCTCCGCGGCATGTTTGAGGAGCGGATCAAGGGAATCATCGACGAGGTCAAAGAGAAGGACAATATCATTCTTTTCATCGACGAGGCTCATACCATCATCGGTGCGGGAGCGGCAATGGGCACGACCTCTGATGCCGCGAATATGTTCAAGTCGGCACTCGCCCGCGGCGAACTCCGGATAATCGGGGCAACGACGATGACCGAATACAAGGAGTTTATCGCCGAGGACGAGGCTCTTTCGCGAAGGTTCCGGTTGGTCAAGGTCGAGGAGCCGACGATCGATGAAACGCGTAGAATTTTGATGGGCATTAAGCCGCGGCTCGAGAAGAACTACTCGGTCACCATATCGGAAGAGGCCATCAACACCGCCCTTGAAATGTCGCCGAGATACATCCGTCATCTCCATTTGCCGGATAAGGCGATCGGCTGGCTCGATACCGCTTCCGTTAAGGTCGAGATAAATGAATCAGACGACCACATCGTACAGCCTGAGCACATCATTGACGTCATCTCGCAGGAATCGCGAATTCCGAAGGACATGATCTATCGGGATACCTCGGACCGCTTCTCGACGATGGAGCCGGAACTTGGAAAACGAGTCATCGGACAAAAAGAAGCTGTTCAGGCAGTTGCAGAGCGGCTCCGCTTGAACAAAGGCCCATTGAAAGAGAATTTCTACGCCCCTGACGGCGTGCTGCTTTTCCTTGGCCCGACCGGTGTCGGGAAAACCGAGCTTGCCAAAGCCGTCGCCGAGTTCATGTTCGGTGATGAAGGTAAGATGATCAGGATCGATCTCTCCGAATACGGCGACGGAACCGTTGGGATCGAGAAATTGATCGGAATGCCTCGCGGCATAGTCGGTTCGGAACGCGGCGGCATCCTGACCGAGCAACTTAGGGACAACCCCTACACTGTCCTTCTTCTTGACGAGGTCGAGAAGGCATCACCTTACTTGATGAATCTGTTCCTTCAGGCATTTGATGAAGGATGGATAACCGATGGACGTGGCAAGAAGGTCTATCTTTCGGACGCGATCGTAATAATGACCTCGAACCTTGGGTCAGAGAACTTCAAGAAATACGAGAAACCCCTCGGCTTCGGCACGAAGTCGGTCGGCGAGGTCAAGGCGATCAAAGGCGAGGTGATGAAGGCAGCCGAGACGCGATTCACACCCGAGTTCAGAAATCGGATTGACGAGATAATAGTCTTTTCACCGTTGACGATGGATGAAGTGCGAGAGATAGCTCGCCTGTATCTCAACAAGATGCAGCGGCATATGGAGCGGCAGGGCAAACTGATTGAGGTGACGGAGGCAGCCGTAAACCTTCTCACCGAGAGCGGCTACAGCCCAACATATGGCGCTCGTTTCCTCAAGCGGCACATCGATCAAAAGGTCAAACTTCCGATCACGAATATCTGGAAGACAGGTATGCGTTTCCGGGTCGATGCCGATAACGGCGAGATCACAGTGCGTGCTACCGACGGGTTCAGCCTGAACTGATCGGAAAACCGTTTCGATATAACGCGGCCCTGATGGTAACATTCCGTCAGGGCCGTTACTTTTTTCGGAGGTATTTCCCTAACTTTTATGCGTATCAGATCTACTTTGGTCATTGCACTCGGAATTTTGTTCGCGTTCAGCGTCGTTCTTGAAGTTGACGCCCAGGCGCCGTCAGCGACCGCTCCACGGATACGCGAGCATCAGATCCTCGACACCCCGCGGGCTCCTTATACATTTCAGGCTCGTGAGAATGAGGTGCAGGGCGTCGTTAGCCTTCAGGTCGAACTGAAGGCGAATGGAACCATCGGCGAGGTCACGCCGCTCTCGACCCTTCCGCATGGATTGACGGAACAGGCCATTTCATCGGCTCGAAGGCTTCGCTTCCGGCCAAAAACGATCGACGGGGTGCCGGTGGATGTCACTGTAACGGTCAGCTATCGCTTCTCGCTTTACTACGCCAATTCCGATCCGGACATCGAGACCCGAGCACAGATCACCTCAATGCCGCGGCCGGCCATCAAGCGGAGTGAACTCCCGCAAGCGGCAAATGGCCGGGTGAAGGTCGAACTTTTTCTCGGACCTGAGGGGCAAGTTTATGTTTTTCAATACTTGACGGAGCTTCCCGCCGACCTCAAGCGAAAACTCGATGCCGCCGTCAGCGAGGTAAAGTTCAAGCCTGCGGTCCTTAAGAATGGGCGCCGAACGGGCGTTACAATGGTGATCGAATACGTCATTTAGAAAGTTATGTTCGCAGTTAGAACCCGCTTGCTCTTCATTGCTCTTTCTAGCTTGTTGCTTATTCCGGCCCAAACGCTTGGGCAGTCACCCGAGGCCACCGACCCGGAAACTATACTTCGCAAGGCGATCAACTTCGTCGGCGGCGAGAAGTATCTTAGTGCTAAGAACCAAGTGGGACGGGGTAAGTTCAGCGTTCTTCGAGATGGGGCGGTTATCTCTTTCCAATCCTTCCATGACGTTATCGTTTTTCCGGATACCGAACGCACCGAATTCAAGGCGGGCAAGGTCGTGACCGTCCAGGCCAATGTCGGTAATTCCGGCTGGCTTTATGACGGGAATATGGACGCAATTCGTGACCAGAACGAGGTTCAGGTCGCGAACTTCCAACGCGGAATGCGCGTCAGCCTTGATGGCTTGCTCCGCGGGCACTGGCGGGGGAAAGCAACGCTCAAGTACGCGGGCCGGCGTCCGGCATCGCTCGGCAAACGCAATGATGTGCTTGAGCTGACATACGATGACGGGTTCGTCGTCGAGTTTGAGATGGCCGACGACGGCACGCCGATGAAGGCGATTTCAAAACGCCTGAACCCGGACGGCGAGGAAGTTGTTGAAGAAGACCGATACGCCCAGTTCATCGAAAACGGCGGAATACGTTCGCCCTTCATCATCGACCGCGTGACGAATGGCGTGCAAACCTCGCGTATCAATTACGAATCCGTCGAGTTCAATACCCGAATCCCGGACAACTACTTCACCAAACCCCAAAACACAAAAGATCTAAAAAGAAGCCTAAAGATCTAAGTTTCGACGCGGGGGGCGACGTTTACGGAGACCGAACTTGGCCTTCCGTTGCCGAGACCATATCTATATCGAACAAGTCCTCATTTACGGTCACGACACGGCCGGTGAAAGCGTGCCCCTTTGCATTCGCCGAGAGCACATAGGTTTCGCCCGCTTCGAGTCCCTCAAAAAAGTAGTTCCCGAAGGAGCCGGTCCTTGCTGTGCGGCTCCTGCCGTTGCTGTCAATGACGGTCACCACAGCGTTCGCTATCGCAAACCCATCGAGCGAAACAACACGCCCGCTTAACGAAACGCCGGCAGACGTCGGAGCGAGAAACACAAACTCAATGCCGGTCGCATTGGTGACCAACGGAGAGATATCGACAGAAGCCGGCGAGATGGGATAATTCGGGTCCGCCGGCTGAATGACGAGATCTCCGTCGGCGGGAAGATCGCTGAAGGCGAACTCACCGTTCGGCCCCGTCACCGTGGTTGCCTCCTGCGAGCCGGTGATTGACATCGCAACGCCCGGCATCCCATTCCCGTTTTGATTTACCACGCGGCCGGTTGCCGTAAAAACCGCCTCAGTCCCGACAAAAGCCAGGTCCGTTGTGCCTGCGGCTCCGATGACATCAACGTTGTAATCCGCGAAAAGGTAACCGACCTTCTTTGGTTGAACAAGGAAGTTCCCACCCGCCGGGAGATTTACAAAGCTGAATCGTCCGTTCACATCCGTTTCGACCGCGGCGTTCTCGTCACCGAAGATCGAGACCAGAACATTCGACATCGGGCGGCTCTCCGAATCGACCGCAACGCCCTCGATCGCCGGGAGAGAGGCATCGACCTCAGCTCCGAGAACGAACGGCGACAGCGTCGAAACACTTCCGCAAATGATGCGAGTTCCGAAGTCGCGGGAAACCGTGCGGTCAACCAGGACGCCGCCTTCATTATGAAGGAGTGCGAGCTTGGAAAAGCTGACCGGCGAGGTTGCGAACGTGTCCGGCACATTGAAGCACACCGTTACGGGCGATGTGTACGAGGCTGTCGTGTTGATCTCAAAGGAAAGTCCGCCGAGCACAAATCCATTTGGAGCCGTACCCGCCGAACTCGCGGAGATCGGGCTGATCGTGGTTGTGCCCGAGGTCCCGACCCCGCCGAAAGTTACCGAAACGAATCCAGACGCGACGTTCACATTAGTTCCCGTCGGGGTTTGGATCGCGAGGTTTGGCCCCCAAGAGAACCACGCGCTCCCGTCCTCGTCAACGTCTTGCTGGCTCATATCGCTCAGCCTAAAGACGCGAAGGACATTGACCGCGGTTGACGAGCCGCCTCTGACCGGGATCGCAAGGTGTAAACCAGATGGCGACCATGCCGGCTTGCCGACGGCGTATGAATCCGCAAGGTCGGTGACGACGCCCGTTTGCAGATTCCTGACCTTGTAGGCGGCTCTTATCCGTCCGCTAGGTTCAACTATTCTGAGATAGTAAGCCACACGTGAACCGTCAGGCGACACGATCGGGTCCCGCTCCTGGGCACTGTCGTCGGTTATCCGGGTCTCGTTCGAACCGTCGAGGTTTATCGTGATGAGATCGGCTTCGGTGCCCTGGCTTCCTGTGGCGGCGACGAACAGGATGGTGTCATTATCTATCCAAGATGCACCGGAAAGGCTTCGTCGGCCGCCGAGGTCGACCATCTGCCGGCCGCTGCCGTCTGCGTTCATCACCCAGATATCTTCAAGCTGAGCTTGCCGGCCGCTTTGTTCGCAAAGGCCGAAGAGTATCTTCGTTCCGTCCGGCGACCACTCGAACGGAACCTCGCAGTCGCCCTCATCCGTTAACCGCGTTTCATTTGCCCCGTCGCTTCCTGATGTAAACAGCTGAGAAAGCTTTCGGCCGCTCGAATCGGTCTTTGCGAAGAGAACCTTTCGGCCGTCGCGTGAGATGGAAACCCGTTGCCTTGCAAGCGGAGCAGAATTGACCATCAATCCACGGTTTGTCCCGTCGGCGTGCAGACTCTTGAGTTTCAAAGTGCCGGGATCGACTGCGATGAACCGGCCCGGAAGTCGATCCGCGATGGTGCCGGAGAATACGATGTTGCCGATATCACCGTCAGTGATCGTGATATCGGCTGATGGCGGCGAGAAGAACACACCTCCCTTGAACGGTGTTAGCGTATAGGTGCCCGGAGGAAGATTCGCGATCTGGAACTCACCTTCCGAGACGATCCCCCTGGCCTCGGTGCCACTCAGGACCATTCGAACACCGGAAAGCGGGAGCGTTGCCCCGTCCGCGGTCGTAACCGTCGCTCCTCTGATCGAATACCGTCCGCGAGTCGCTGTGAAGTCCTGTCCGGTCTGGCTCGAACCGAGGTTCGGGTAATCCCGCGTCGCGGGCGAAATTCCAAATCCCGACGCCGTCACCCGGGTCGAATAGCTGCCGCCTGACGGGAGGTTCAGGAACCGGTAAACACCGTTCGAATCCGTCCGACGACGGCGCGAGACATCCCCGCTCATCTCAACGACCGCGTTCTCGACCGGCCGCCCGGTGGAATCGAGCACCGTACCCTCGATAAAAAACGGAAGTTCTCCAACTCGAACACACTGTGAGAAGATAGACGTGTTTCCATCCGGGTCGGTTGCTGTGGCAACAACATATTGTTCAGTGAGTTGAGATGGCATGCTGAAAGAGAAAGCCGAAAGACCACTTGATCCTATCGATACGTTGGTCGAGCCCAGGTAGGTCTTACCTTGTCCCCATACCGTGCCATTCCAAAGAACAGTGTTGCAAATATTTGTGGAGAAAAGATCAACGGCATATGCGCGATCTGGTCGGCTGTTGAGCGAGCCATTTATGACCGTCGAACCCGGCCCCGACAATGCACTGGTTATTGTGGGATAATTCTGTTGATCATTTGATCCGGGATCGGGGTCAAGGTGGTCTATAGTAAAGTTAAGTGGACCGGATATGCCCAAACCATTCGAATGAATCGAATTTCCCCTTATCCTAACCAGACGAACACTGCTGTTGGATAATCGGATACCCGCCCCGAGGTTGAATGCTATAAGGTTACCCTCACCTACCGAGTCTCCGCCTATCGTCGCAGGTCCATCACTTCTAATGCCAACAAGATTTCCTGCCGAAACAATCCCTGAAGATCTCGTACCGATATAGTTTCCCTTTATCGTCGCATTACTAAACATACCGAGATATATGCCCGCGTCGTGGTGTCCGCCGATCACGTTTCGGTCCGCAGCGACGTTCCCGCCGATCACCAAATTGCTCCCGCCGCCAACAT
This sequence comes from uncultured Chloracidobacterium sp., assembly GCA_964526245.1. Classification (GTDB taxonomy): domain Bacteria; phylum Acidobacteriota; class Blastocatellia; order Pyrinomonadales; family Pyrinomonadaceae; genus OLB17. The sequence continues at coordinate 28,173 of CAZGLZ010000010.1, forward strand.
TTACTCTGATACCCCAATGGCCGTTATTACGGATCGCGTTGCCGTCAGCCGCAAGTCCCAAATGGTTTCCCTTTATTTGGACGTTCGCTAAAAGCGAAGACGAAAAGACAAAAATGCCACCATCCCGAAAACCATTGATTGCAAGCCCTCGAATGATGCTATTAGACGACATGACCACTATTCCGTAATTGCCAAACAGTCCGGTCGAGGTGACTGAATCGCCCCGGATCTCTAAAAGTGGTGAGCCTGCGTAACCGGGTTGAGTGGTTCCATCCACAATTATTGGGTCTACGATATTTGGTAAGGTCTCGGTAAGCGAAATAATAAATGGGCCGGTGCCGGGAATATCAAAGCTGACCGTCTGCTGACCGGGAACCTGGTTAGAACGCATCATTGCCTGATGCAGCGAACCGGCGCCGGACGGATTGGTGTTTCGGACGACAAATGGGGAAAGAATGTCGAAACTATTGCTCGTGGCCGATGCTATTGCCGTAGATGTCGCGGTCAGCGAATAACCATTTGCGAAGTTGTCAATGTTCAGTTCGGGGAATGTTGCCACCCCATTGATCGCTGTTCGGATCTTGACCCCATTGAGAGAGCCCGATGCCGGATTGTTGCCGATGGCAACAGTTATCGGATTCGTTGCGGTATTCACAAGGTTTCCAAAGTTATCAAAAACGCCGACCTGAATTGCAGGAGTGATAGGCTCGAATGCAATGGTTGTCGTTGGCTGAGTGACAAACCCAAGTCCGGCGGGCGTTCCCGCTGCGATGTTGAATCCTGCGGATTCGGCGCTGGTCAGGCCCGTAGAGCCGGCTTGAAGGATGTAACCATTGCCAACTCTGTTAAGGCTGATGTCGTTGAATGTGGCAACGCCGTTTACGGCGTTTTGTGTGACGGTTCCCGAGATCGTAGAGCCGCCAGGATTATTACTCAAGTTCAGCGTAACTGCATCTGTTGCGTTTGGCACGATGTTCCCATCTTCGTCCTGAACCGCGACCTGGAGGGCGGGTGTTATCGCTTGTCCGGCGGTTCCGTTAGACGGCTGCACAATGAATACGAGCCGCGTTGCAGGGCCGGGGATGACATTCACGGTCGCTATTGCTGCATCGCCGAATGCATCGGTCACGCGTATCGTATCGATCACGCCCGAGGTGTTTCCGGCAGTGTAAAGCCCGGTTGAGGAATTGATCGATCCACCGGAGTTGTTTTGCAGCAAACTAAATACGCGCGGGGCCAAACCGCCGCCCGCCGTGAATGCCTGCGATTGATTGCGATAAACGCTTGCGGAAACAGGTGAGATAGAAAGCTCAGTTGGACAGCCGGGATTGAATGAAATATTCGCCCCGTTGTTCCCGCTGTTCGTGCTGCTGTAGGCCGTGATCGCGGTCGTGCCGGACATGTCTTGGAGATCAACGTCAACGAGTCGGAACGCTCCCGAACCGCTCCAGTTTCGCTGCGTTCCTGGAACAGATGAACGGATGAGGATCAGATCATCCCCAGGGCATGCCGAGCCGCCGCCGCGAAGATCGATCCGGCCGCTGTTTGCAACGTTGCCGCCGAGTGTAATGGTCGTTTGCGTGTCATTTACTAACCGGCCGTTCGCGCCGATCGTGACATTGCCCGCCCTTAGGTCGCTGCCGTCGTTGAGGTAAAGCGTACCTGAGCTAACGTTCAATGCCTGCGAGGTTCCGAGCAGCAGATCCGAGGCGGCCGTCACGGTTCCTGAGGTCTTATCGACTGTAAAGGTACCGGTCAGGTTTACACCGCCGTTGTTCTGGAAAGTTTGTGCCGCACTGCCGGTGAAGCTAACCCTTGCATCGCCTCCGTCGGCGCCTGCCCCAACCGTGAAGTTACGCTCCGGCCTAAGGATCCCGAAGGCGACTTGCCCGTTGCTAATGGTAATGTCGCCGCTGGCGACCCACGTATCGTCGCCAAGCGTCACGCTCGCATTGTCGGTCGTAAGTGCGAACACTAGATTATGAAACTGCCCGGTTCCGGGGTTGCCGGGAAGGTTATGACCGAATGCCGGATGTGAGCTGTCAAAGATGAGCGTTCCCTGATTGTGGTTGAACGTTCCTGCAGTATGGGTGAAGTTAAAGCCAACGAACATATTGCCCGCCGGAGCATTGAACGTGCCACCCGATAAATTGAACACCCCGTTGACGTCCACTGTTCCCGCCCCCGGAGCAAAGATGCCGCCCGACTGATTGAATGACGTGTTCAAAGACAAACCGAAGGTGTTCGATCCGGTAGACGGCGTGAATGTGCCGCCGCTGAGCGTGAACTGGCCGCCGCCGAGCGCTACGCTTCCGGAACCCGCATTGAACGTGCCGTTGCCCATCGTGAAGTTACCGGCAGTATTCCAAATGATGTTGCCGGTAGAAATATTGAACGAGCCGCCGGTCTGGTTGTAAGCCGAGCCTTGGACCGCGGTCGTGTAGCCAACTATGAGGTCTGTTACGCCGATCTCGACCGAGCCCGCATTGAGTGTGAAGTCGTCTAGATTGATCGTTCCGGCCCCGTCAGTATCAACCACCACCTGTGGGTCATTAATAACGAGAGCAGGCAGTCTTGAACCGACCGGAAGCGTTATGGTTCGCGGGCCGGAGCCATTACGGAATGCGATCGTACCGCCGCCACCGCCACTGCTCGAATTGCCAAACGCGGACGCAATGACAACCGGGCCTCGTGCCTCTAATGTCCCGGAACCGTTTATGATGCCGTCGATAAGTGACAATGTCCCCAGCACGTTTACAGTCCCGAGCGTCGAAATCCCTACCGCATC
>CAZGLZ010000010.1:31060-57065 GCA_964526245.1 uncultured Chloracidobacterium sp.
AGCGTACCCGAACCGCCGTTGAACGTGCCGCCGCTCACAACCACTGCCCCAAATTGCTGGGTAAAGTTCCCCGCTCCGGCGTTGAATGTCCCGCCGTATTGCTCGAATTGACCTCCGGTGGTACCGGCAGTAAGAGTATTTCCGGCTCCTACCGTTATCGTGCCCGTGTAGCCCGCTTCGATAATGAACCCGCCGGTTGATGGTGACACATCTATATTGACGTTCTTGGTGCTCGTCGCGTTGAACCTAACGGCAGCCCCTGCAGGCGGCACCTGGTCATTACACCAGTTCGCGGCCTCAGACCAGTTATTCGTCGTACCGCCACCATCCCAAACCCGGTCAGAACCCGGACACGCAATGTTGCTCGCCGTGGAAAACAAGGAAACCGATCCGAATGAAATGCCGTCCGGGTTTTGTGCGACCGCGCAGTAATAGTATGTCGTACCGGTCGAAAGCCCGCTGATCGCTTGGGCGAATGGCTGTGGGGTCGTCCCAGAGCCAAGGTTGCTCCCGCCGCTTGCCGGAGCTCTTATCCCGAATGTATCGTTGCAGATTCCTGGGCTCGTCGTGCTGTAACGGAACCAACCGGTCGTTGCAGTACCATTCGGGTTAGCGCTTCCGTTCAATTGCGCCGACGTGCCCGTCACGAGTGTTGCCCCTTCCGTCGAGACTATCGGCGGGGAAATGGTCGTCGTGAATGAAAGAACTGAGCCGTATGAGACACCTTCGGCGTTTTGAGCGATTGCGCAATAGTAATACGCAGTTCCCGAATTAAGTCCGCTGATCGACTGCGCAAAAGCTTGGGCCGTTGTACCCGACCCTAGGCCGGATCCGCCACTTGACGGTGCCCTTGTACCAAATGAGTCATTACAAGTGCCGGGACTCGTCGTGCTGTAACGGAACCAACCGGTCGTTGATACACCGTTCGGGTTCGCAGTCCCGTTCAATTGTGCGGACGTCCGTGTCACCAGCGTGGCTGCATTTGTCGATACCGCTGGAGAGAGACTTGCGGTTGTGAAGGATAGCAACGAGCCAAAACTTAGACCTTCCACATTTGAAGCGATAGCACAATAGTAATATGTGGTGCCCGGAAGAAGGTCTAAGATCGAACGGCTATAGGCTTGTGCGGAGGTACCTGATCCGAGACTTGACCCGCCGGAGGTAGGTGCCCGGGAGCCGAAGCTGTCATTACACGTGCCGGGATCGGTGGTGCTGTAGCGGAACCAGCCGGTCGTCGCAGAACCGTTCGGGTTCGCCTCACCATTAAGCGTCGCAGCGGTTGCCGAGACATTGGTTGCGGGATTGGTTGCAACCGACGGCACAAGGGCGGCTGTAGTGAACGAGAAAACGGCACCAAATGCTATCCCATCCTGGTTCTGGGCGGCCGGGCAGAAGAAATAGGTCGTTTTCGGCGAGAGTCCGCTGATCGCTTGGGCGAATGGCTGTGCGATCGTTCCCGAGCCAAGGTTCGATCCTCCGCTCGCAGGTGCCCTTGTCCCAAATGTGTCGTTACAGGTGCCAGGGCTCGTCGTGCTGTAGCGGAACCAACCGGTCGTGCTCAAACCGTTCGGATTGGCGGTAGCGTTCAGTTGGGCGGAGGTTGAGGTTACAAGCGTAGCTGAACTCGTGGATACGATCGGAGGTTGGATCGCGGTCGTAAAGATCCGAACTGCACCAAAAGATAGCCCGTCGTTATTCTGGGCAATCGAACAAAAGTAATAGGTGGTACCCGATGACAGTCCGCTGATCGTTTGAGCGAAGGGCTGTGGCGTCATTCCTGATCCAAGGCTTGCCCCGCCGCTCGTCGGAGCCCGTGTGCCAAACGTATCGTTACAAACACCTGGGCTTGTTGTGCCGTATCGGAACCAACCTGTCGTTGCAGAGCCGTTCGGATTTGCCGTCGCGTTAAGTACAGCCGCGGTTGCCGTGATGCCGGTCGCGGGGTCGGTCGAAACGACCGGTGCTGCCATCGTCGGGGCCGCGGGTACAAGATATGACCAAAATCCGCCAATGGAGTCTGAGGCATTACTTCCTTGCTGTGATATTCCAATCGGATGCACGAATATAGAGTCTTTCAAAAGGATGCGACCATTTGTCGGCCGGATATTGCTCGCAGTTCTAAACGGCGAGATCGCTTTGAAATTTGTTGACGTAGCGAAAGCCGCAACGCAAAGTAAGATCGCTCCAACGAATGACGCTCCGGTGATTGGGTTCTTCATAATTTCGGTCCGATTCTCCAACGAAAGTACCTTGTGCACGCCCCCCCCCTGTAGTTTTGAAGTTTGTTTGAGGGCTTATATCAACCGCTCGCTATCAGCCTCTATATTTCTTAGCTCTGTGAAAGAGATCGGCTTCGCTAACTTTCGGGATCTTTTACTCAACTCTGGCCTGTGAGACCTTCGGCGTAGCCAGATAAAAGGCCGCCGCGCAAGAATCACGGAGCTTCCGTCTAGCGTGCCGCCCGTAGTTCCTCCAAGGAGTGAGCACATATCCGCATATGGCCACTTATTGACTCATCGAAGTGGACTCGCCCATCGTCGATCGATCTAAAGAGTTCAGACGAACCGATTCCGGAAACAGTTACAGCCGTATCTAGCGACAGCATTTTAACTTCCCGTCCGCAAAGGCAGCAGTACTCCGATGTGGAGTACCTGCGATGTCCGTGAACTGTGTAAAACTCATAGGTCTCCGTTGAGACCAAAATTTTCTTTGCTTTTCCGGGCATTTGGTTTACAATTCGGGCTCATAGACGGAAACGATCAGCCTGCGACCCGACCATCTCCGCCTGTTGGCCCGTTCAACTTGTCAGTTGACGGCCGAATTTTAGATCGGGGAGAAAATATTGTCTTGAACAAACCTTCCATTATTTCTCCTTTGGGTTTTGAGGCATGGATATCTCGAGCAAAGACAACAACTTACGTGTTTTCGGCGATTTTCGGTTGGACACTGATGAGCGCGTGCTTTGGCATCGCGGCCGCCCGGTCGATATCCAAATGAAGGAGATCGAGATCCTCGAGGCGCTTACCGAAAGTCCCGGTCGCCTTGTGACAAAACAACAGATCATCGAGCGGGTTTGGCCCGATGCTTTTGTTGAGGAAAGCAACCTTTCGCGGCACATCTATCGGCTTCGCCGGATGTTTGACGAGCTTGGCGAAAGCGGCAAGGTGATACAGACCGTTCCGCGAAGAGGCTATCGCTTTGTTGCCCCGGAATGGATCGAAAACCCGACTCTCACCATCGAAAGACACTCGGTAACGCGGACGTTGATCGAGGAGATCGAGCAAAGCGACCCTCCCGATCTGCCAACGGAGTCGCGGGGCCTTGCCGCAATTGATCGGTCGCGACGGCTTCCGCGGTTTGCGACCGTCGGGCTGGCTTTAACCCTCCTGATGACCGGAGTTCTTGGCTTCCTTGCGATGAGGTCATACGAGCCGACATCAGCATTTCGACCGGGATCGCTCGCCGTTTTGCCTTTCAGTTCAAGTAGCGCAGAGTTGGGGACCGAGCGGTTCGGCCATGCCATTGCGGAATCCGTATCTGTCACCCTCGGTCGGCAAAACCAGATGATCATTAGGCCGGTTAGCCCAACCGGGGATTCGACGATCGGCCGACAACAGGCGATTGAGATCGGTAGGAACGTTCAGGCCGACGCGGTGCTGCTTGGTGAGTACACAAGTTTTGAAAACACCATTACCTTAAAGGCCGAACTTATTCGTGTCAGCGACGGCAGCGTGGTCTGGACATCTGATCTCGCTCGTAACGACGGGGACTTTTTTAAGCTGCAGGAGTCACTCGCCTATTCGCTGATTAGCTCGATGGCGATAGATGTCAGCGTAACTGAAAAGAGCTCACTATCTCGGTCGCTTCCCGTTCGCCCGGATGCCCAAAGGCTGTATATGCAGGGACGTTATTTTTGGAGTAGGCGGGATTACGATGGACTTCTTGAGTCGCAGAGGCTTTTCAAAGCTGCCATCGACGCCGACCCGAGCTTTGCCTTGGCGTATGTCGGGCTGGCTGATGCAACGATGTTTCGCGAAGACCCGACGGAAGCTCTGGCCGCTGTCAACCGAGCGATCGAGATAGACCCGAACATCGGCGAGGCCTATGCAACACGCGGTTTCATCAAGATGTTCCATTCTTGGGAATGGGATGCGGCTGAGGCCGACCTTGATCGAGCTATCGAGATGTCTCCGAATCACGGTTCTGCACGGCAATGGTACGGCCTTCTTCTCGCCTTCCGGCGCAACTTTGAAGAAGCGGAACTGCAGTTGCGATCTGCCGTTCAGATCGACCCCACCTCACCGAACTACCTGGCAGATCTCGGCCTGGTCCATTATTTCTCTGCGAACTTCGATGGAGCCGAACGCTCTTGCCGAGAGGCTTTACGATTGAATGACCGGTTTCCACCCGCGCATGGCTGTCTTGCAGACGTCTATTTTATTAAAGGTAATTTCGCGGCCATGGTTTCGCACAATCGGACCACGGTCGAACAAGACGCTCCGGGATCGGCTAAACGTGATATCAACTCCGCCGATGCTTCGTCGAATGCCCCAATAGACCCCCGAAAGATACTGGAGAGTTTGATCCTTCACGTCGAGCGCTCAAAGGATCGAAACGGCAATCGTCACATTGCAAAGGCGAAGGCAGAACTAAAGCTCGGATATCCGGACCGGGCGATCGCGTCGCTGAATCGGGCGATAGACGAGCGGGCATTTCTCTCGCCTTATTTGAATGCAGACCCGATATGGGAGCCGCTTCGCGAGCGAGATGACTTCAGATCTCTGGTCGCTCGACTTGGCTTGTAAAAAAGCGGCCGCAACGGGCCGCTTTTTCACTGATCAGTTGCTTTCGTGACGCGATCAAATGAACGCAAAATCGAACTGTGCCTGATGGACGTGCGGGTCCGAGGTCAGATCGACGTAGCCAAGATAAGCTTCGATCTCTTCAAGCACCGAACGCTCAGTAGTGCGAAGAGCGCTTGCAACCTCGGGGTGAACGCGAAGGGCAGTTTCCCGAACGTCTTCCATTTCTTTCGAAAGCCGACGAGCCTCAGCGAGTATTTCGTAACAGACCGTTTGCGGTGATTTCACCCAACCCGCACCTTCGCAATATTCACATGGCGAACACATTGTCCGCTCGAGCGATTGCTTGACGCGCTTCCGGGTCATAATGATCAACCCGAAATCGTTGAACGAGAGCACCTTCGTCGGTGACTTGTCGCTTGCCAATGCCGCCTGCAGTGCCTGCGAGACCTTGTGCCGGTTGCGGCGATCCTCCATATCGATCAGGTCTAGGACGATGATCCCGCCGAGGTCGCGAAGCCTTATTTGCCTGGCGATCTCATCGACGGCCTCCATGTTCGTCTTCGTGATCGTGTCCTCAAGCCGGGCATTGCCCTTGCCAACAAATTTGCCGGTATTGACGTCAATCGCAACGAGCGCCTCGGTTTGGTTGATCACAAGATATCCGCCCGATTTGAGCCACACACGCGGCTTGAGCGCTTTATCGATCTCTTCCTGAACGCCGTACGCCTCGAGGATCGGTTGGTCCCGCGTGTAGAGCTTGACGCGATTGACCATTTTCGGCTGGATCCGGTTAATGAACTCGACCGTCCGCAGATATTCTTCCTCGCTATCAACGCGAATCGCTGTGAAATCGTCCGAAAGCTGATCGCGAAGCAGCCGCTGGATAATGTCGAGGTCCTGATGGACCATTGCCGGCGACTTTGCCTTTTCAGACGCTTTCTTGATGTCAAGCCAGGTTCGCACCAGGTAACGAGCATCCTGCCGCAGGTCTTCTTCGGAAATGCCAATGCCGGCGGTACGAACGATAAATCCGCCCGACGGGACATCTTCCTCAGCCTTGATACGCTGGATCAGCGTACGTAAGCGGCCCCGTTCGCTTGATGACTCGATCTTCCGCGAAACACCAAGATGTTCGACCGTCGGCATATAGACCAGAAACCGGCCTGGAAGTGCGATATGGGACGTGATGCGGGCACCTTTCTTGGCGATCGGCTCCTTCGCGATCTGGACCAAAACTTCCTGCCCTTCGCGAAGAAGGTCCGAGATCGTCGGCTGTCTGCGGTCGCCCCTGTCACCTCGGTCACCGCGATCTCCCCTATCGGATCGTTCTGACCGCTCGGGCCGTGAAGGCCGCGAATCGGAGGCTCCGTCCTGCTGTCCGTCCTCACGCTGCTGTCCGCGTCCGCGTCCGCGCCTACGTCGGCTACGACCGTTCCGTTCTTGTCCTGCTGATGCATCGCCCTGCTCGCCGTCAGTCGGTACATCGTTCGATTTTCGCTCGGGCGCTTCAGCGGATGGAGCCTCGTCAGGTGCAACGTCAGCCACGTCGGCAGTGTTCTCGGCCGGTGCTTCGCGTTCGGGATCAACGTCCTCAAAGCCAAGAAGGTCTGACGACTTGCCCTCGCCTTCCTGCGACTTCGATTTGCCGCCGCGGCGGCGTCCGCGTCCACCCCTGCGAACTGCCATCTCAGCCTTCTCCTCGGGAGCTTTTACGCTTGCTTCCGCATCTTCGAGCGGTTCATCAGATGTGCTAGCCTTTTTCTTCGAGCGGGTCGATCGTGCCTTCGCGGGTTTTTCCTTTTCGTCCTTGGTTTTCGCGGTCTTGGCCGAGCGGGAACTCCGTTTCTTCGGCTTTTCGTCCGTCTCTTCCGATAAGGATCCACTTTCTATATCGGACTCGGCTTTCTTTCCGCCCTTCTTCGATCGGGACCGAGCTGCAGGTTTCGCCTTCACGGTCGGAGATTCCTCTTCCTCTTCATCGGCGATACGCTCAAAACCCGGTGCATCCGTCGTCAGATCGTCAAGGAGAGAGCCAACTTCCGCTTCATCGGTCGATTCCATATCGAACTCGACCGCCCGGACGCGATCAACGATCGCCTCCTGCATATACGCGTCTTTGAACATCTCACCGGTTTCAGCATCTTCATCAACGATCCGCTCGAAGCCAGTATCGTCAAGTTCGATCTCCACCTCCGAAGCATCCACATAGCCAAGATCCTCGTCGTGAGTACCGGAATCATCGGCCTCCTGAACTTCGATCGGCTTCTCATCGCGGCCCTTACGGTCGCGGCGGCCGCGGCCTTTTCGTTCCACCGGCTCGGACGCCTCGCCGTCTTTTGCTTCGGCCGTTTCGCCAAGCGGCTCGGCGATCTCCTGAGCAGACTCCATTTGCTTTTCACGTTCGGCCCGAGCACGCTCAATACGGTCATTCGCCTCGCGTTTCGCCTCGTCCTGCGAGCCTTTCTTGCCCTTTTCCATCACGATGCGCTCGATCTCTTCTTCTTCATCGAAGAAGTCCGACACGTACAGAAAAGCGTCCCGCTCGAGACCGATCGCTACGAAAGCCGACTGCATTCCGGGCAGCACACGCTGGACCCGGCCTTTGTAAATATTTCCCGCGATGCCCGAGTTCTCCTCGCCGCGTTCGATGTAGTACTCGGAGACCTTGCCGTTCTCGATAATGGCGATCTTCCGTTCGCGCCCATTGACGCTGATGATCATCTCTTTAGCCATAGATTTTCCTTTCGTTGGTGCCGAGTGCGGTCAACGGACAAAGGATGAAAGAAGGTCTGGGTGTTTTGAATGAGTTGGAAAGACCCTTCGCCGGGGCAAAGGAATCTTGATAGACCGGTGTTTTGCTGAAGGCTCGGTTGAGACCCGAGCGGTAGCAAATAATGAGATCTTTCACTGAGAAACTCGTTCAATCGCCGAGGGCTTGCCGCGGCGGCCGGGAGCGACTTTGCCATTTCTTGGAAGCGCTCTACCGAAACTTTCGATCCTTTTGGGTGTCCGCAAAGGGGCACAAAATAAGAACTTGTGCTGTTCGAAAACGACCAGGATCGATCCTGGAACTCCGAACATACGAGAAGAGTATAGACGAAATGGGCTGATTGGTAAATCTACAAATAAGGTTTACCTCGGGTCATTTGAAATTAGACGAGCGGCAGATAGAATTGGTGTGCAACGACAAAGCGATATGGAAGTCTTTTTTGAACTCATCGGTGACGCGGAGAGCCTGCGAACAGTCTGTGAGCAGCTTTCGACAGAGCCGGTTCTCGGCTTTGACACGGAAACTACTGAACTCGACCCTTACTTAGGCGAACTTCGACTCGTCCAATTCAGTACCGGAAAGCGGTCGGTAATCATCGACATTCGCCGATTTGGCAGCGACCCGAGGTCGAACCCCGACCTTGATCCGCTCCGCAAGTTGATCGAGTCAGAGCGGACGGTAACGGTTGCCCATAACTCGAAATTCGACGCGAAATGGGTACGTCACCACCTTGGCTGTGAGGTCGGAGGTATTTTCGATTCATACCTGGCAAGCCAGTTAATCGCCGCCGGCGAGTCCGACCGCCGTCATTCACTTGCCGATGTGGTTCAGTTCTTCATCGGCACCGAACTCGACAAGACCCAGCAGGTGAGCGATTGGTCGGCCGATGAACTTTCGCAGTTGCAGCTTGAGTACGCCGCTCGGGATGCCGCGATCCTTGTTCCGCTGTACACACAACTAAAGGAGAGGCTTGAGGCCGACGGCCTGACACGTGTAGCCGAACTCGAGTTCAATGCCGTGATGCCGGTTACAGACATGGAACTGACCGGCTTCTACCTCGATGCGGCCCGTTGGAGAGAGAACATCGAAGCGATCCGGCAAGAGCGCGATAGGGTGGCGGACGAACTTCAGGAAATGCTCTCTGCCGGAGTCTCGCAATCGTCATTATTCGGGCGACCGGAGATCAATTTGGACTCGCAGGCCCAGGTACACGATGCACTTTCGAATCTTGGCATTCCGGTGCCGGAATCGACGCGTGCGTCCGTGCTCGAACCGCTTGCCGAGGAGCATCCGCCGGTCGCAAAGCTGCTCGAATACAGGGGGCTGCAGAAATCGCTAACCAGCTTCGGTGAGAATTTCCTCGAGTTCATTCATCCGAAAACGGGCCGAGTTCACTCGGATTTCCGACAGATCGGAGCGCCGACGGGCAGATTTTCTTGCTCGAACCCCAATCTTCAGCAGATCCCGCACGAGACCGCCTACCGCCGATGCTTCCACGCCGGAGCGGGGAAAACTCTTATTGTCGCGGACTATTCTCAGATCGAGCTTCGGATTCTCGCCGAGTTCTCCGGGGACACGAATTTCATAGGCGCGTTCCAGAGTGGCGTTGACTTCCATGCCGCCGCAGCCGCCCAGGTCTTTAATGTACGGGCGGAAGACGTCTCGCCGGACCAGCGGTCGTTTGCCAAGCGGCTTAATTTCGGCGTTGTTTATGGCCTCGGTGCCGCTCGTTTCGCAGCGATGACAGGGCTCTCGCAGGCCGAGGCCGAGGGCACGCTTCGCAAATATTTTGCTACCTATCCGGACCTTGACGGTTATCTCCGCAAGAGCGGCGACTCGGCTCTCCGGACGCGGCTTGCCCGTACAGCCTCGGGACGCCTCCTGAAACTGCGATACGATGAGAATGATCGCGCAGCGGCCGGGGCGGCGAGAAGATTTGCAACTAACATGCCGATCCAGGGCACCTCAGCGGATATTCTCAAGCGAGCCCTCCGCCTTATTCATGACGATCTCCGCGGGACCAGCGGGAAGTTGGTCAATATTGTTCACGATGAGATCGTGCTCGAATGCGACAAGGCCGACTCGACAGCCGTTTCTGAGAAACTAAGATCGGCGATGATCGCCGCCGCAGGTGAGTTCGTTAAGGCTGTACCGATCGACGTTGACGTTGCGATCAGCCCTGATTGGACCAAATAGCTCATGGTAGGCCACCGGCTCTGTACGTGCGTTGCTCCGATCGGCGAGTCTATCTGCCAATGAGAAAGCTTCTGCTAAATTGACATTCGGATCAAATCCACAAACAATGCCGTTGTTTCACCAAATTCAAAAATAAGCCCAGGCGGTGCACTCATGCTCCGTTCGGCAACTTGCCGATTCACCCGATAAAACTATGGCACTTCGAAGATCGCTGTCCTTTTCGCTTTCAATTCTCTTACTCTCGCTGTCCCTGACGGCCCAAACCGCAAAACGGCCGATGAGTCTCAACGACATATTCAAAATAAAGAATGTGTCCGACCCTCAAATCTCGCCGGACGGGGAATGGATTGCTTACGTCGTCTCATCGATAGACGAGAAGGCCGACCGTTCGAGCTCGGATATTTGGATGGTGAGCTACGATGGAACAATAACCCGGCAGATCACATTCACACCGGCCGATAGCGAGAGCCAGCCGCGTTGGAGCCCGGATGGCAAATTTCTTTCGTTCATCTCGTCACGTCCGGGCCCAAATCGAGGCAGCCAGATATGGCTCCTGGACGTTCGGGGCGGCGAAGCTAGGCAGCTTACTGACACGAAAGGCGGCATACAGGGCTACGATTGGTCGCCGGATTCCAAACGCCTCGCAATGGTGATTCGCGACCCGGACCCGGACGCACCTGCTCCGGAGGCCACACCATCAACCGCCAGGCCGCCGAAACCGATCGTCATCGACCGCTACAAGTTCAAACAGGATGGCCAAGGCTACCTGACATCGAACCGCAAGAGTTTTGTGAATATCTTTGACATCGAGTCGAAGAAGTTCGAACGGCTGACAAAAGGCAAATGGGACGAGTCGGCTCCGCGATGGTCGCCGGACGGAACGCGGATCGCGTTTCTGAGCAACCGCAAAGCCGATCCCGACCGCGATCCGGCCCAGCAGATCTATGTTGCGGAAGCGAAACCGGGCTCGACCGAAAAGGCCGTAACCCCGGACACGAACCGCGTCAGAGGTGGGACGCTTGAATGGAGCCCGGACGGCCGGTGGCTTGCGTATCTTGAGAACGACGAGATCCGCTACGATGCGTACCAAACACCCCATCTTGCTATGGTGCGGTCAGATGGAAGTTCGGCTCCGACGCGGCTGAAGGCGGTGCAGGACATCGACCGCGGTGTCAGCGATATCAGATTCAGCGATGACGGCTCTCGGATACATTTTTTCGTTATCGATGACCGTTCTGTAATACCTGCCTCCGCCAGGCTCGAGGGCGGTTCGGTCGAGCGCATGGCCTCGCCTCCATTCGTCGGCAGTTCGTGGAGTTGGGCAAAAGGCCGCGTCGTAATGCTCGTTGGTCGAACCGACCGTCCCAACGAAGTGTTTGCGTTCGAGCGTGGTTCGCCCCGCCAGCTTACGAAACACAATGATGAGCTTTTTGCCGGATTGGACATCCCGCTAACCGAGGGTGTCGAATTCAACAGCCCGGACGGCACCCGAGTTGGGGCTCTGCTTACCTATCCCGTCGGATACAAACGCGGCACGAAGGTGCCGTTCCTGTTGCGGATCCACGGCGGACCGAACGCTCAGGACCAATACAACTTCAGCGCAGAACGTCATTTTTTCGCGGCGAACGGCTATGCAGTGATGGCCGTGAACTATCGCGGAAGCTCGGGACGCGGCAAGGCATTTTCGCGGGCGATCGCAGCGGATTGGGGAAATTACGAGGTCGTTGACCTGCTTGCGGGCGTCGACCATGCGATCAAGATCGGTTTAGCGGACCCGGACAAGCTCGGTATTGGCGGCTGGAGCTACGGAGGCATTCTCACAAATTATCTGATCGCCAGCGACACGCGGTTCAAAGCCGGAACAAGCGGTGCGGGTACGGCCTTTACCGTTTCCTACTATGGAGCGGACCAATACATCATTCAGTATGACAATGAGATCGGCCCACCATGGGAGCCGAGATCCTGGGAAACATACCAAAAGCTCAGCTACCCGTTTCTCAAGGCAAACAAGATCAAAACGCCGACGCTGTATCTCGGCGGTGAACGCGATTTTAACGTGCCCATCTCAGGGAGCGAACAGATGTATCAGGCGCTGAAGAGTCTGGGGGTCGACACGCAGCTGATCATCTATCCCAACGAGAATCATGGCATCCAAAGGCCAAGCTACGCGCGGGACCGTTATGAGCGATATCTTGCATGGTACGACAAATATGTGCGGAATTTGAACGTCGAGCCAAAGCCGATGATCGCTAAATGGGAGGGCACTTGGAAGGGCCAGTTAAAGCTGCTCCCGTCGAAGCCGGATGCCCCGACGACTGACGTGACAATGGAGATCGGGGCCTTTCCATCGGCCGATGGCCAATGCACTACGTGGAAAACCACCTACATGGAGGGCAGCACGATCAAGAGCCTAAAGGACTACAAACTCTGCCGTGGAAACGGAGCGAATGATCTTTTCATCGATGAAGGCAATGGCGTGCGGCTGCCGGGACGCGTGTTAGGCGATGTGTTCGTGGTGACCTTTAAGAATGACGAGACGGTCATGGTCTTCACATTGAAGCTTCGCGGCGAGGTACTCGAACAAGAGATCCTGATCGTAGATGACAAGCCGGCAGCAAAGGGTGTCGTCACTATGGAGCCAAAAGGCCTACAGAGGATCGAATTCCGGCGAACGCCGTAGGCTCTTGGATTTCACAAGAAGAGGCCTGCGGAGGCCAATGGCTCCCTGCAGGCCCGCTTTGTTTGTAAGGAACTTCGAGGCCTTTTAGGCAGCAGCCTCGCTCTGCTCGAGCTTTGCCCGAACGTAAAGAATCCGCGTACAGTTCTCGCAGGTAATAATGCTGTCCATCCGCCGCACTTCGACCTGGACCTGCGGACGAAGTGAGATGAAGCAAGCACTGCACGAGCCATTGACGACCTCTGCGACCGCAATGCCATCTCGGCTCCGCTGTACAAGCCGGTTATAAACGGCCGCAAGATTTGCGGGGAGGGTATCGAAGACCCCGCCTCTTTTCGCTTCAGCCTCGGCGAGTTCGGTGCGAGCCTTTTCGATCTCTTGGTCGAACGCGGCCAAAGCCTCGTCCCGCTTCGAGTCGAGCGAGTTTATCTCGTCGGCTCGTTCAGAAAGCTCTTTTTCGACCTCCTCAATGGCTCCCTGCTTTTCAAGGATCTCGGTCTCGAATGTCGTAATCTGCTTTTGAAGCGAATCCATTTCCCGCATCGCCGTCTCATACTCTTTTTGGTTCTGAGCATGCTTGAGGTTGCGGTCCGCACGTTCAAGGTACGTTCGGTTCTCGGCAATGTTCTTCTCAAGGGTCGCCTGTTCAGCCTTCAATCCGGCATGTACATTCTGTCGCTCGCGAATAGAAAAAGCGTGCTGTTCGAACTCTTGTTCAAGCTCCGCACGCCGGGTTTCCGCATTTCCTAAAGTGTTACGCAAATTTCGGATTGTCGTATCGGTGATCTGCAATTCGATCAACTTCTCTAACTCTGATCTCACTATTAAATATCTCCCACAAATATGATCGCAATCTAATATTGTAATACGAAGTCCGCGAAAATTAAACCTTTCGTTGCTTTTATCCGGTTAAAAGCCCGAAATGGCGTTGGATCGCGTCGGCATCAAGCCTTGTCACCACGCTTCGTTCATCCATCGCGGTCCAGACCAGCGATTCTTCTCTGCGGATCAGGGCAAGCTCTGCGTTCGATTTCGGGAACCCAAAATGCGTGATTCGGCCGAGAGCCATTGCACCGCCACGCATGATGCCGTCGCCCGGAGCCCGCGTCCAACCGGCCTCCACCTTGATGCATCTAACGCCGTGTTTGATCTCGACAAGAATTCCGGTCAAGCTCGTTCTTCCGAGCAAGAACGTATGGCCATCAAGGCGTTCGACGGCGATGCCGGCCGACTCACTTTCACGGCTGGTGGCAAGACGAATAAAAGAATCGGTCAACCAACCGATCCCTTCGCGCCGAACCGCGTCGTTAGCACTACGCAGGCGAAGGTAGTCCGCGATCTCTTCGCGCCCGGCATTTTGGGCAGCGGCAAGAGCGGAGGCGATCCGGTTTTCCCATTCGATGTCGAGTTCGTTCACGCTAATCTGAGGATAAGACTCTCCGGGTACAAAGGCAATTTCGTGTTATTATCAGAATTTCAGGCAGCGGGTTTTATGAAACGGATCTTGGTATTTCTTTTTCTTCTGACGATCGTCGGGCCGGCGGCCGCCCAATCGAAAAACTCACCGAAAAGTGTAAGCAAGACGGCAAAGCCTGCCGCTCAATCAAAAGCGACGCCGACTCCCGCCCCAACACCGACACCATCGCCCACGCCCACAACAGCTGAACGATTTAATGCGATAGTGGAAGATCCAGATCTAAGATCGCGGACCGAGGCTCTTATTGCCTTTTCAAAGGATGAAGGGATGACCCCGGAACTCCGCGGCCAGGCCCTTGAGCTTGCGTCGGCCTCGCGGGCCGCACTTGCCGATCAAATGTATGAGGCAGGCGAGAAAGAAGCCGCGATCGGGATGTTCCGCGAGGCCATCACCAACGCCCCGTCTCCGGCCTCGGACCGATTGTTTGCCGAGATCCTAATTCGAATCCCCGGTAGCCTTTTGCTTAAAAGCGAAGGCAAGGCGGCGGTCGATGCCGCCCGAGACCTTGAGCCCCACGCGGCCGGAAAGGTCGATCGGCTTCTGGCTTTGGTCACGTTCCACACATCTATCGAGAATGGAACAGATGCAGTTCGGCTTTCGGAAGCCGCTTCCCTCATCGAACCGCCGGCCGCGGCAGCATTTCGGGCACTTGCGCTTGCCCACCGGCTGAACTTTGATATCGAAGCGGCCGAAACCGCCCAGCGAAAGGCCCTTGAGATCGAGCCCGGTTCGGTTGATATCAAGCGAGAGCTAGCAGACCTTTTGCGGGCTAATGGAAAGTCGAAAGACGCCATTCCGCTTTATCAGAGCATCATTGAAGCCGACGAGAACAGCGCTCAGGCCAGAGCGGGTTTGGCGATGGCTCTTTACGAGACTGGCGAACGAGCGGCCGCCGAAGCCGAACTCGACCGGGCTATCAAGCTCTCGCCGGAAAATTTCATACTGATGACGGCCGCTGCCTATTGGTACGCCGCTAACGGCTTTGGCGATAAGGCGATCGAATTTGCCGAGGATTCGATCGAAATGCAGCCACGATATGTTTGGAGCTATATCGCTCTTGCCCGCGGCCATTCGATCCAGAATAAACCAGTCGAGGCTGAAAAGGCTCTCGCCCGGGCGAAACAATACGGCAACTTCCCTTCGCTCAACTACGAGATCGCCCTGGTCCGGATGGACGCAGGATTTTTCCGCGAGGCCGCAGAGGAGATGAGCGGTGTTGTCGAGGTTGCGGACGGAAACATCTCAGCCCGATTGGGCGGTAGAGTGCAGCGTTCCGCAGCTAGTCTGCCCGAGCTTTTGAGGGACGAGCGCCGTGCAAGCATATTTGCCCCAAACTCGCCGGCGGACGCAGAACGGGCCGCAAGGCTCGCAGCCCTGACAGCCTTTTTCGATGGTCTCAACACCGAGGGTGAAGGAACGCTCAATGACGAGGCTCTCGGGCGGTTCATCGCGGGCGACGACAAGATGCGTGTTCACCGCGAACTTTTCGCCGCGACGCTACTGCTTGAAAAGGGCGTCGGAACGGAAAAGGCGCTCGAGCTGATCTCCTCGGCAACCGATCAAACCGATGCCGCACTCGGCGTTTCCAATCCATCGGCAGCCGTGATGGCAAGCGAACTCTACGAAAGCCGGCGGATCGCCTTCATACGAAACGAGTATCTTCTTGTGCCCGATGTTCCGCGGCAGACCCTCTCGGCGATCATGCGTGGACGCATTGAGGAATTAGCGGGCTGGGCCCTTTATCGCGAAGGTAAGTATGCCGATGCTGCTGTTCGGCTGCAACGCGCGATCAGTGTTCTCCCGCCTGACAGCGCATGGTGGCGCTCAAGCAAGTGGCGGCTAGGAGAAGCACTTTTCGCTGACGGCAAGCCGGAGGAGGCTCTGGATCAATTCATCGCGGGTTACGATCGGAATCGTCCGGACTACTTCAAATACACGTCGATCAAGAGCGTTTACCAACAGGTTAAGGGTTCGATCGAAGGGCTCGAGGACCGTATTGGTCCGAATCCGTTTCCCGAAGCCGAGCCTGAAACAAAGGACGTAGCGGTAAGCGTTGCACCAGAGAACGAAGATCCAAAGCCGGAAGAAAAGAAAGCCGCTGAGGTTGTAGAACCGGAAACGCGTTCGGACACAACCGAGAAAAAGCCCGAAGTACCCTCAGAGCCCGAGACCAAAAAGGAGATCCCGGCCGACGATAAGCCAGCTGAAAAGATCCCAACTTCTGCGGCAGAAACGGCGGAAAGCAAACCAGTAGTTCCCGTGGAGGCCAAGCCGGAGGAAAAGGCGGAAGCTCCGAAGCCCGAGACTTCTGAAGCAGCATCGGCAAAAAGGACAGACGACACTAATGTCGCGGCAAAGGATGAGCCCGAGACGAAGCCCGCAGATACAGAAACGAAACCAATTACCGGGGACGCGAAGCCCTCCGCTAGTGAAGCGAATAGGTCGAAAGAGATCTTCGAACCGATCGTGATCGAGATTGGCCGAAAGAAAAGTGATCAGGAGAGTACTGCCGTACCGAAGGCTGAAGAAAAGACGGCGGAAGTAAAGTCGGAGGCCGCTGCCGGTGCCCCGGCAAAGACTGAGGCCGCACCGAGTGAAAAGGTCGATGAGCCGATTGTACTAAAGTCTGAAAAAGCTGAAGAAAAGGCAGAGCCAGATTCCGAAGCAACTGAGAAACCAAGATCGGCTGACCCTGCTCCGGAAGGGCAAACGAAAGATCCTGAGGTAGAAAAGCCTCGGACCGAATCAGCCCCGGTCGGCAGGCCGCGGATCGTCCCGGGCCAGGCGGTCGCTGAGGATACCGCACGGTGCTCGATCGCAGTTAGCCAGGAGACCGTCACGCTGATGAATAACGGCGGAAATATTGGCTTGCTTGTCTCGTTTGATGGCGGCGATGGCACCATCGAAGCCCGCTCAAGCAATCCGGATGATGTCGAGGTCCGCCGCGAGGCCGCAATAGCCGGACTGGCCGGACGTGCCTATTTCGTCATTCGTTCACTTACGGATCGGAAGGGTATATTTCAGGTTCTGTTTTCGACCTCGTGCGGAGATAAGCTGATCAGCGTCAACGTCCGCTAGTTCGCCGGTGCCGGGTATCGGGGTTCGTTGATTGAACAGCCACGGCGGCGATCATCACTGCGATAAGTAAAAAGAAAATGTAAGCATTAGAGGTCGTTCGGAGCGGAAAATCGACAAAGCTGTGTGCGAGGATGCCTACGATACCCGCCGCTGCACCAATAGCAACTGAACGCTCGAAGCCTTCGGCCGCTGAGCGGATGCTCCGGATACAGGCGCCCGCAAGAATCACCACGAACACTAAAACGATCCCGAAACCGATCATCCCGCCGTCGGCCAGCATCTGAAGATAATCATTGTGGGCCTGCTCGACCCTGAATGCACCGTTCCGCGTATCGTAGAGGGGAAATGCATTGCCAAACGCATCGAGGCCGGCACCGACCAACGGATTCGCCTTGAAGATCTCGGTCGCAACACTCCAATAATGTAACCGGCCGCTTGTCGGATCGTCAGACGCTGTCCCAAAGCCAACGCCGCGGAGAAGATTGTCTACTCCGCCCAAGCTGATAACGAGAACCAGCAGCAAAACTGCTCCGGCAGAAATTCCGATCAATCCATAAAGAACACCTTTGCGCGATGGGTCGGCACCAGCTTTCGATCTCGCCCTTCCGCCGGCGAAGTAGGTTGCAGCAAAAGCCGTTATGACGACCGCACCAAGGCTCAGAATCCCGCCGCGAGAGCCGGTCAGAATTACAGCGATCATCATCAGTACCAAGGCAGTGATGAGCAACGGCTGCATGCTTCTCTTCAGCCCACTGCCGAGTGCAATGCCGAGCCCAAGGCCGATGGTCATCTCCAGAAATGCGGCAAAATGATGCTGGTTCACAAATGAGCCGAACGGGATCGCTTGCGGTGTCGGTCGAAGCCCGTAGATCGCTTCGGGCTTTGCCAGCCACTGAAGCGTGCCGACGAATGCCATTAGCGCCCCGAATCCTACAAGAGCAACGGCCGCGGCCCGAACCCGCTTTGACCCGCGAATAAAGACAAGCGCCGCCGCAAAGAAAATGAGCAATGCGACAAGCCGGACGATGAACATCCGGGTCGCGAATGGATCATAAGAAAGAGCCGACGATGGAGCGACTCCCAGAACACCGGGAGGAGCGCCAGAATTACCGAGCGGCAACAACTGAACGGCTCCAAGTAGTATCATTGCCGCCAACGGGGCTTGTAGAAGTTCAAGCGACATCTCGGCACTGCCGCGTTTGAGACTTTCGAGCCCCCACAATACGAGGATGAACATCGCCGAAACCGCGAGCAGGCCTTGAGCGGCGGGGTCGACCGCTCCGTAAAAAACCGTCGCCAGCATCGGCACAGCGAGCAGTAATACGAATGCGGCCTGCGAGTACCGCGATACGGAAGCCTGCGGTTTGGACGTTGAGTTCATTTCTCGATCGGTCTAGTTCTCACGGATCAGCTCCAGGTCGTCGAGCCAGAGATTGCCATCGGTCCTGCACGGTGTTCCGGTGCATGCATCGCGGCGTAGCGTTATCGTTACTCCGTCCGTGTCCCCGGGCACGACGAAACTAAGGGACTCTTCTGCCCAATCCGCGTTGGTCCTTAGCGGCGGTCCGTCAGCAAGTGCTTCCTTTGATCTGATCGCCGCGACCGACCAGCGAATATCCGGACTCGTCGTAAGTTCTGCCCGATAGCGGTAAACGAACTGGTACTTTGCTCCGGGCTCGACCGCAACGGACTGCGAAAGTTGCCTGAGCGATTGCTGATCGCCGGCTCCCGCAAATCTCAAAAATAAGCTGTATTTCCCCGACCGCTTGACCGTATCGAAAAGGTTCATCGAAGGATTCGTTCCGCCGCCCAACTTCCAGTCAAACAGTCCCGAATTGTCCGTCGCGATCGGCTCCTCAAATCCCGGATCCCTGAACGCCCCCACGGAGGACGCTTTACCAAGAGTTCCCACCTCAACATCCAGGGCACCGCGGTACCGGCCACCGTCAAAGAAAAGACGGGCGAGTTGGAGGCCCGGATCTTTTAGGTCGGTCTTGCGGAGTTCTCCCGGAACGCGGCGCCATAACTCGCTTGCCCGATCCAGATCGCCTGCTCGTGCCAGAACAAGCGCAAGTGCAGCAGCCAATGACGGATCGTTGCCGGCAAATTGAACAGCACGCTCCGCATTAAGTCCGGAGCTTACCCACGCAAGTTGTGCTGCAGCCGCAGCGTACGACGGAGCACCTTTGATCGCTCGGCGGATCTCTACAAAACCGGCATCAACTCTACCCTGCCGCACGAGAAAATTCCCACGTGCCCACGCTACGGATGAATAGTTCGGTGCAAGCTCCGATGCCCGATCGAAAGCGAGTGTGGCTCGGTCGGTCTCCCCAGCACGCTCAAGGGCACGGCCGTATTCGGTCCAGATCAAATAGTTTCGTGGAGCAAGTGCAACGGCCGTTTCGAATCCGGCGAGCGAGGCCTTTCGCGCCTCGTCATTCTGATCACGGGCCGCAAAGACAGCCGCCGCGTAATGCGTTTGCGGATCCGAAGGCGACCAGCCGACAAGTGCCTCGGCGAGCTCACGGCTGTCCGCCCGGGTCGCCGCTGAATTGCTGATGCCCCAGTTCAGCCCGAACAATAGAAAGGCCGAAATGAACAGAACGCCCGCCACAACTGCGAGCTTATTGAGCAGTGTATTTAGGGGCAGTGAGAACATCGGGCTATTCGAATTCAACCGGATCAATGCGGATATGAGCTCGCTTTAACGCGATATTGTTGTCGCGACAAAATTCGCGGATAGAGGTCATCGTCTCCGGCTCGAACTCGCGGAAGGATATAACGATCTCATCAACATTAAGTTCTTCGCAGATTTCCGGGAGAGAGCCGTTCGCGTCGAAGACCTTTAGCGAACTGATGACCTTACCGTGCTTCCGGGCATCGTCGTCAATGAAACCGACCGGGATGTACTGCAGCTCCGCATTGTTTCTGAACTCCCTGAGGACCATTTCTCCACCGTCGCCTGCACCGTAAATAAGTACCCTGCGGCCCTCGCTCGCGTGCGGTACTGGAAGCAATTCACGGATGAGGCGAAATGCCAGCCTGCTCCCTACAAGAGCAAAAAGCAGGATCATTGCATCGAGCACAAAAACGGCGCGCGAATACCCCTCGAACCTGTAGAGCAGGAGCACGCCAAGAATGCTGAGAACCGAGCCGGCAAATACCCCTTTCGTGAACGTGAAGAGATCTGAGATGCTCGTGTACCGCCAAAGCCCGCGATACACACCAGCGGCCAGAAAGGCGAAGAGTTTGAGCACGACCAGCAAAGGTACTGACTTAATGAAAAGATCCCAGTTGCCGCTGGTTTCAAAGCTCCCAAAAAGAAAAACGTATGCCGCGTAATACGAGAGCGTTATCAGGATCGCATCCAGGAAGACCTCAAAGACCCGCCGCTTGTACGACACATCGACCAAGAACGCGAAGACGGCGTTGTTTTGCGACGCAAGCTCTTCTTGCCGCTCGTCATAGACCTTTACTTTGGAAAGATAGACGCCGATTATGGTCAGGACGATCGTGAAAACGGCGATCAGTGCGAGGCTCTGTGAGGTGCTGAGTTGGCTAACGAAATAAGCCAAAACGCCGGCCGCCACGGCAAATCCCCAAAGCATCAGTACTGCAGACCTCTCGGAAAGCCCGAGAGCGACCAAGCGATGCGAGGTATGGTCTCGGCCGCCCTGCGACGCCTTGCGTCCCCAAAGTTTCCGGAGCAGCGTTACGAATGTCGTATCAAAGATCGGGACAAAAAGAATTAATACCGGCACCGCCAGGATCGAAAGTATTCCGCGTGAGCGGCCGCCCGTTTCGCTCAAGAGCACTGAGCTCGCGAGGAAGAATCCGACGAACATTGACCCTGCATCGCCCATGAAGATCGATGCCGGATTTAAATTAAATACGAGAAAGCCGGCCAATGCCCCGACGAACACCGCTACCAAGGCTGCCTCAACCATTTGCCCGTTTGCCGCAAGCCCGTAGGTCAGCGAAACAGCCGCAATGGCCGCGATCCCGGCCGCAAGGCCGTCCATGTTGTCCAAAAGATTGATCGCATTCGTGATCCCGACCAACCAAAAGACGGTGATCCAAATATCGACAAGCTCCATTCCCGTCAGCGGCAGGCGCATGCCAAACCCAACAATGATCGAAGCACCGATCAATTGGCCGATCAGTTTTTGATACGGCTTGATGTTTAGCTGGTCATCGAGGAACCCGACCAGAAACAAGAACGAACTGGCTCCCATCACGACAAGCGATTTGGCCGAGAATGGAACGACGAGCAAATAGATCAGTGCGACCGCGGCAAAGATCGCCACGCCGCCGAGCATTGCGGTCGGGCGCTTGTGCCAGCGGTCAGACTTCGGCTTTGCAACGTAGCCGAACCTCCAGGCAAACGATCGAACCGCGGCCGTAAAAAGCACAGCGCACAGAAAACCGGCAAACCCGGCCGCAAATGGATTCTTTAGTATTTCGAGCACTTTAAAGAGAACGCAAATGAACGCCGAACCAATCAGGATAGCTCACGATAGAGGGCCTTTATGTCTTCGACCAACCGTTCTTTCGAAAAGCTGCCGCGGACGAACACATTGCCCTTTTCGCCAAGCTCATTTCGTAATTTTTCATTATTCGCCAAATAGGTCAAGCCCTTTTGCAACCCGCTGGCATCGCCAGACGCAAAACCGATCCCGCGCTCATATCTTTGAAAGCCATCGTGTTCTTCGTGCAAGGCACCGAGAAGGTCGCTGACGCCACCGACCACGGACGAGACAACCGGCTTCCCGGCAGCCATCGCCTCGATCAATGACAAGGGTGTCCCCTCGTTCAGCGAAGTAAGTACAACCCCATCAAGGGCAGAATAAACTGACGGTATGTCGGTTCGATTTCCTGCGAAGAAAAGTTCCTCTCCTATTCCCATTTTCGCAGCGAGCGATTCCAACTCCGGACGCAGATGGCCATCTCCAACGATCACGAACTTCATCTTTGCGGCGGAAACCGGATCTGCTTTGATCAAATCGCTGACAGCTTCGATAAATAGCGGAATATTCTTGATCTCGGTCAAGCGGCCGACAAAACCAAACAGAAGCCGGCCATCCGCAACACTCCATTCCGCCCGTAGCCTTTGCACGTCTGCCGAAGCGGTTGCGAACGGCTCAAGGTCTATGCCCAATGGAACTACCCGGAACTGTTCTGCTCGGCCGACCCCAAACTTCCCGTTGATCTCATCAAGCTGCTGACGGCTGATCACAATGATTCGGTCGGTCGCAATACGGGCCAGAACCCGCTCGATAAAGAGAAACAGCGAGGTTTTTGCCCCTCCATAGTAGCTGTGAAAGACGTGCCCGTGAAATGTATGAACGATCTTTAGAGAACGAGGCTTTCCGATCAGAATGGACGGCGTCAGCCACCGGTATACAAAAGCGGCGGCCCGTCCAATAGTTCCGGCCTTGGCTGTGTGAGTATGGATGACGTCTGGCCGGAAACTACGGATCTCCCGAAATGCCTTCCAAAGCGAAACGACATCACGCGGCGAGAGTTCGCGGCTCATCTCGCGAATGTAGACCGGCTCGACACCATTCTCCGCCGCGAAATACTCCATGCTCTCTTCGCCTTCGGGGACGCTGCCGGCGATCAATCGAGACTCGAATTCAACATCAGTGAGCGCGCGGGTCAGCCAGACAACGTGCCTGGCCGGGCCGCCTACGTTTAGCCTCGCAATGATACGGAGAATCTTCATTGTGCGGCGGTTCAAAAGTTCGTTTCTGAAGGGCTCGGCAGCCGGCAACCGCATCGCGGCTTCGTTCTCACAGGCGGTGCGGCAAGACGTTCGTGTAGGGATGACGCAGCCGGCTGCCGAAACTTAATCCATCCGATAGGGCGTTGCAGGGTCGTCCTCGTGGCGTATCTCGTCGATCGGTTCCTTTTTCCCCTCGCCCATGTAAAGGCGGTTCGGGCAATTGATGACCATTCCGTCCGTATCGCCGATGTTCTTATAGCCATGAACAACGCCTTTCGGCACGACAACGGCCAAAGGTTCGTCAATGCCCGCGTTGAAGGACATCATATGGTTGAACGTTGGCGATTCCGGCCGATTGTCCCACATCCTCATGTTGAATGTCGATGGGCCGATGAAGCAGAAAAGGTCGGCCTGATCGACGTGTTCGTGCGGACCGCGGGCGATGCCGGGTTTCGTGAAAGAAATATACGACATTACCGGATAAAACTCCTCGGCCAGTTCATCGTGCCGGAAAAGCTCGGCAAGCCAACCGCGGTCGTCGTGATACTTCTTTAGCTGATACACGACCACATCCCTGATCTCACCCTTGGTGAATTCAACCATCGTTTTCTTCGTTTCCGCCATGTCTATTTTCAAAAGATCTCAAGCTGCCGAGACGTTACCCATACTATTTGCTCCGGTCTCTGCGACCAGGTTCGATGCCCGCAAAAGACTCTCGAACGTCCCCGCGTCCGTCCACCATCCATCAAGTTCGTTCCACGTCATCTCGCCCCGCCCAATGTAGTGGTTATTCACGTCGGTTATCTCGAGCTCGCCGCGTTCCGATGGCTCAAGGGTCTTGATGACATCAAAAACCGTATTGTCGTAAAAGTAGATCCCGATAACAGCGTAGTTCGATTTCGGCTCCGCCGGTTTCTCTTCGATCCTGAGCACCTTATCTCCATCGAGTTCCGGCACACCGAACCGCTGCGGGTCGTGCACCTCTTTAAGCATTATTTTCGCTCCGCGGCCTTGTGCACGGTATTCATCGGCCGCCTGCCGGATGTTCCGCTCGATGATGTTATCACCAAGCACGACGCAGATCGGTTCATCGTCGGCAAAATGCTCGACGAGCGAAAGTGCATCGGCAATTCCGCCCTCGCCTTCCTGATAAGTGTAGTTGAGATGCTTGAGGCCGAAGTCCTTTCCGTTGCCTAGAAGCTTTAAGAAATCGCCTGCCGAGTTTCCGCCCGTGACGATCATAATGTCGTCGATGCCGGCGTTGATCAATGTCCGTATCGGATAGTAGATCATCGGCTGGTCATAGACCGGCAACAAATGCTTGTTCGTTATCTTCGTTAGCGGAAAAAGCCGAGATCCAAGCCCGCCCGCAAGTATTACACCTTTCATAAAACTCGTTCAGCCCTTCTGCCGAGAAATTATCGATCAATAAATCGCTGGAACCAAAGCTCCAGCATCAGCAATGTCCAGATCTGGAACGCATGGTCGCGTTCGCCATTGGTATGTTCATCAACATACCTGCGGATCATCTCCGGCTTTACTATTCCGCGGCCAAGAGCTTTTTCGGAGAGAAGAGCCTCGCGGACAAACTCCTTCATTTCTCCGCGGAACCATTTCCCAACCGGGACGCCAAATCCCATCTTTCGCCGGTAGATCACTTCACGCGGAACACGACGCTCGGCGACCTTCTTCAGCAGATACTTCGGCCGCAGCCGCGACATCTTGAGCCCTTCGGGCAGGCTCGCGGCAAACTCGATCAAGTTGTGATCGAGAAACGGTGACCGTGCCTCCAGCGAATTTGCCATTGTCGCAATATCCACCTTGACGAGCAAATCGTTTGGCAGATATGTCATCTGGTCGGTCAGGAGAGCCGCATCCAGAAGCCCGGATGCGTTGGCAGAATCGAACCATTTGTCTAAAGTGTCCGAGGCTCGCGTGCCGTTGAGTGCTTCGGCAAAGTTACGCGTATAGAGTTGCGGCTTCGTCTCACGGTCAAAGGTGGACATCCAGCGGAAATAACGTTCATTTCGCGGAAGTACAGCGGCCTTGAGAAAACGCTTGACGTCGCGGACCCGCGATCTCTTCATCTCCGAAGTTGGGTAAAGACCGATCGGGTACTCTAGGAATGCCTTTCGCAAAACGCCCGGGATCTTCGAGTACCGCTCAGCCGCAAGCATCGCCGCATATCGCTCATAGCCCGCAAAGCTCTCATCGCCCCCGTCGCCATTTAGTGCGACGGTTACATGCCTGCGGGTTTCCTTCGCGACGTAGTACGTCGGGATCGCGGATGAGTCGGCATACGGTTCGCCGTAGTGCTCGACCAGGGTCGGGATTACGTCCAGAGCGTTCGGCCGGACAATGAATTCGTTATACTCGGCGCCTACATGTTCGGCGACTCTCCGTGCGTATTTAAGTTCGCTGAAATCCTGCTCTTCAAAACCGATCGAAAAGGTCTTGACCGGCTGCGAACTCTCCTCAGCCATCAGCGCAACTACGGTCGATGAATCTACACCTCCCGAAAGAAAGGCACCTAGCGGCACCTCCGATATCATTCTGAGTTTTGTCGATTCGCGGAGAATCCGCGTGGTTTCTTCGATAGCTTCGCTCTCGGTGATCTTGATCTTCTTCGAGAAATCCGGGAGCCAATACCGCGAGGTTTCGATCTTTCCCGCCTTCCATTTCAGCCAATGGCCGGGCTCGAGTTTTCGAATTTCCTTGAATGCGGTAAGCGGAGCCGGAACGCAAAGATACGAGAGATACGCGTCGATTGCGGTGTTGTCGATTTCGCGGGAGACGTCCGGATGCTCGAGCATCGATACGAATTCCGAACCAAAGATCAGGTCACCGTTCGCCCGATGAGAATAAAGCAGCGGTTTTTTTCCGACGCGGTCGCGGGCAATGAAAAGTTCCTTTTCACTTTCATCCCAGATAGCAAAGGCAAACATACCGCGCAGGTGCTTTACGCAGTCCACGCCGTACTTTGCATAAAGATTTACGATCGCCTCGGTATCAGAGTTTGTGTAGAGCCGAACGGCGTCCGCTTCAAGCTGTTTTCTCAGATCCTGATAGTTGTATATCTCGCCGTTGAAAACGATCCATTTTGTTCCGTCGGCGCTGTGTATCGGCTGCTTGCCCGATGCAAGATCGATGATCGAGAGCCGCCGCATCGCGAGGCCAACATTTCCCTTCAAGTAAAAACCATCATCGTCCGGGCCGCGGTGCAGAATGGCGCGGTTCATCCGCTCGAGAACGTCGCTGCTTACAGCACGTTCGCCAT
>CAZGLZ010000011.1:0-47505 GCA_964526245.1 uncultured Chloracidobacterium sp.
CTCTATTATTCACCCGTCGAGATGTCAGGGCTTTACTGGCACTTCGTCGATATCGTTTGGATTTTCCTTTTCCCGCTCCTCTATTTGCTGGGGCGGCACTTTATACATTAGGAGGGACCGATGGCAGATAATCACGCAGATCACCAGCACATCGGAATTCCGGGCTACCTGGCCGTATTCGCAATTCTCATCGTCGGCACGTGGATAACGTATGTCGTTGCTTTTTGGGACCTCGACGCGATCTTCCCGGGAGCAAACACGCTTCTTGCGTTAGCGATCGCCTTCACCAAGATGACGGTCGTTATGCTTTATTTCATGCACGTCCGGTGGAGCAAGGAGCTTATTTGGCTCTCGGCGGTCGCCAGTTTCTTCTGGCTGATCATCATGTTCGCCTTTACGATGCAGGATTATTTCACCCGCGTTTCGGGCGTCTTTTCCTCCTAGGGTATCTAAGAATAGTTCATGGACGCGCCGGCCCCTTCTTCGGGGCGGGCGCGTTTTTCCGTTATGGCTAGAAGTTGCCCCGTGTACGTGTTATTATCATCGGTTTGATGTCTTGATTTGGGACATTTCAGCCCCTTTTCGTGCAACAGGGCCGCTGCGCCGGACATCAGAGATTGGAGATGATTCGCCCTTTTTATTCAAGCGTTGTGCGCGTGGCTCTTGTTGTCGCTCTTGCGGCCTTTTTTTCGGGCTGCATTTCGGTCAAGGATGAACGCGGCACCCCGACGCTTCTAAAGACCGAGGAGGCCTCGATTGCGTTTCTTCGAAGCGAGGTCGATCGCTTTGCTCGGGTCGATTCGCTCAGGGCGAAGATGGACCTCAAGTTCGAGGATAATTCCTTTGCCCAATTTGGCAGCAAGGAGGTTTATCGCTCGGCCGACGGCGAGGTCGTCGTCCAGCGTCCGGCGAGCATCTATCTCAAGGTGCAGGTTCCGGTCTTGAAGACCGATGTCGCCCAGATGACCTCTGACGGCGAAAAGTTCCGCGTCGCGGTGCTTCAGGATGGCGGGAGCGGCAAATACAAGAAATTCGTGATGGGCACCAACAATGCCGATTACACAACGCTCCAGCGTGAGATAGACCTCGCCAATGGCGACGGCACGATACGCCAAAACGTCAACGCTTTTGCCAATCTCCGCCCGCAGCATTTTACCGATGCGATGCTCGTTAGGCCGACCGGCGGCGAGCATACGTATTCGATGAGCTCGACCTTCCTTATTGAGGAAGACCAGAAACAGCAGAAAAAATCGCCGCTCCGGATCGTCAACCGCGGGTACTATCTGCTGGATGAATTTGGCCGCAATGCCGATGGCGAGCTGCAGATCGTCCGGCGATTCTGGTTCGACCGCGTCGGCGGCATCCGCCTCGCCCGCCAGCAGATCTTTGACGCCCGCGGCGAGATCGAGTCCGACATTGTTTACGGCCGTGAGGGCGTTCTCGGTGATACGGGCGAGCATAAAAATCTCCCGCTTGAGATCGTCGTAACGCGCCCGAAGGAAAAATATTCGATGCGGCTGACCTATCAGGTGCCTGAAAAGGTGATGATCGGCAACCAATTTCCGCAGGAGGCTTTCGTTCTGCAAAACTCTTGGAACCTCGAGGAGGTCGATCTCGACAAGATGCTCCGCGAACTGAACGCCGGGTCACCGACGCCGCGGCCCGTTCCGGAGGCAAGCCGGCTGCAATAGCCCACGTAATGAAGACCATTCTCAAGACAGAGGACCTGACAAAGTCCTACCGGATCGGAAAGAAGATCGACGTCCCTGCTCTGCGGGGCGTTTCGCTTGATATCAAGGAAGGCGAATTCGTCGCGATCATGGGTCCCTCGGGCTGCGGCAAATCGACGCTGCTTCACCTGCTCGGCGGGTTGCTTAGCCCGACCACCGGCCGGATCATAATTGACGGCGAAGATATCTCTAATGTTTCTGATGCCAAGCGGACCGACATCCGCCGGCGGAAGATCGGCTTTGTCTTTCAGCGGTTCAACCTTTTCCCGACGCTTTCGGCCGAGGGAAACCTGAAACTCGCCGAGCGGATCCACACCGGCGACCACAGCCACGACGATTCGAAGCGGCGCGAGGTATTGCGGCTTTTGAAGCTGGAAGATAAAATGCACCACAAGCCGCTTGAACTTTCCGGCGGCGAGCAGCAGCGGGTCGCACTCGCACGTGCCGTTATCAACGAACCGGCGATCATCCTCGCGGATGAGCCGACCGGCAATCTCGATACGGAGAATTCGAAGATCGTGCTTGATATGTTCCGCCGGCTGAACGAAGAATTTAATCAAACGATCATCATGATCACGCATAACCCCGAGGCGGCGGCCGTATGTTCGCGGACGATAAATATGCGCGATGGGCGAGTGGTCGAGGAAGAAAAGGTCGGATAAAAAATGGGCGTTTTCAAGCGAGCAGTGCTGTGGGATTACGGTCGGGAGACCTCGATCTACGTCATTTTTTGCCTGCTGATCGTCGCCTTTATTTTCTTGACGCCGCGGTCGTGGTTCGATAAGCGGGAAAAGCTTGCAACCCAGACCTCGCGGCTGATCGTCAAAGCCGAGGACTTCTCGCCCGACAGGGCAACGCTCGAACGCCGCGTACGCGAGCTGAGCGGAAATCCATCGGCGGTCGTGGTCGAGACCCGCGAGAAAAAGAACGCCCGCGGAGAGACCGTTTATGAGATAGAGATCCGCTAGAAGGGGCCGTGTGCCTTTCTTGCATTTACGGAGATTTATTTATATGAGCAATTTAAAACGATACTTGGGCTTTGCCGCATTGCTTTTTGTTTTCATCGGCGGTGCGGCCGCGAGCGAGGCCTCGGGCCAGTTGAAAAACACGATCCTTAGCCGTATGGACGCCCATAACAAGGCACTTCAGTCGCTCAGGGCCGATGTAACGATGGTAAAGGAGAACACCCAACTTCGTGTTAAGGACACGACCGAGGGCAAGGTGCTCTATGTGCCTCAGCGAAATAGCGACCCGCTCGTTCGGATCGATTGGCGGAGCCCGGATGAAACGTTTGCGGTCGCAAAGGGCACTTACATAATTTACCGTCCGCGTCTTCAGCAGTACATAACCGGCAGCACCAAGCAGGCAAAAGGCAAGGGAACCGCGGGCGGGGCACTTGCATTTATGAATATGTCGCGTGCTGAGCTTCGCAAGAATTTTGAGGTGGTGATATTGAGTGAGAACGCATCGTTGAGCGGTGGGGTCAGTACTATCCACCTGAAGCTCACGCCAAAGACCAAGACCTCTTATCAATATGCCGAGGTTTGGGTCGATTCTGACGGAATGCCGCGGCAATCCAAGGTCGTCGAAAATAATGGAGATTCGACCACGATCTTGCTCAAGAATCTTGAGAAGAACATCACCATTGACCGGTCGACGTTTCAAGTAAAGCTTCCGCCGGGAACGAAGCGGGTAGATGCCTAGTTTGGCGATCATTTTCGATTGGCCCCGGGCGAAAGCGGTCCGGGGCTTTTTCTTTCGGTTTGAATTGCCGTTCACCGCATCTTATAATTTCTGTTTCGGCAGATAAGCGGAAGGCCGGCCTTCCGAGCAGAGTTTTATGCCCAAGGCGAGTTCATTTAGCAGGTTCACACGCGGCGTCCGCCATACGGTGCGGGCGTTCGCTTCGACCAAGCACCCTGTGCTGGTCCACATCGTCCCGATGCGGCGGTGCAATCTTTCGTGTACCTACTGCAATGAATATGACAAGACGAGCGATCCGGTGCCGATCGATGTAATGCTCGAGCGGATCGACAAGCTTGCCGAGTTCGGTTCGTCGGTTATCACCATCTCGGGCGGCGAGCCGATGATGCACCCGGAGATCTACGAGATCATCGCCCGCATCCGCCACCACGGAATGATCGCGGGCCTTATCTCGAACGGCTACTATTTTCAGGTCGATAAGATCAAAAAGCTGAACGAAGCCGGGCTCGATTATCTGCAGATCTCGATCGACAACGTCAACCCGGACGATGTTTCAAAGAAGAGCCTCAAGGTGCTCGATTCGAAGCTCGTCAACCTCCGCGACCACGCGAAGTTCAAGGTGAACATCAATTCGGTCGTCGGCGGCGGCGTGGCAAATCCTGAAGAGGCTTTGATCATCGCGAGCCGTGCCCGCGAGCTTGGCTTCTCATCGACCGTCGGCGTTATCCACGACGAAATGGGCCTGAACAAGGGCCTGACCGACCGCGAGAAGGAAGTTTACAAGGAGATCAAATCAAAGGGCACGCGGTCATACGCACGCTGGAATTGGTTTCAGGATGCGCTCGTCGAAGGCAAGGAATACGAATGGCGGTGCCGTGCCGGTGCCCGCTATCTTTATGTTGATGAGGGCGGCATCGTCAGTTGGTGCTCGCAGCAGCGAGGCACGCCGGGAATTCCGTTGCTCGAATATACCCGCGAGGATATGGAGCGGGAATACATCACCGAGAAATGGTGTGCACCGACCTGCACGATCCAATGCGTCCATCAGGTCGGCCACCTCGACGCCTGGCGGGATAAACAGATCTCGATAAGCGACTACAACAACCGCAAAGGCAATGGCCTGAAAAAGGAGACCGTCGCACAGGTCCTCAACACCGAATAAAGGAACCGCCGGGCACGTCCCGGCGTATTTATTTCCATGACCGGCGAAGAACACAACAAGTACGTTTCGTGGGCCTTTTTGGCGTATGGGATATTTCAGGCTGTGGTGCTGATTTTCATCGCCGCGGTATTTCTTGTTATCTTCGGTGCGGCCGGTGCGAGCGACCCGAACTTTCCGGGCCTGCTCTTCGGCCTGATCGCTACGATCGCTGTTCTCATTAACCTCGTTTTTGCGGCTCCTTCGTTCATCGCCTATTACGCGATGAAGAACCGAAAGCCCTGGGCACGCATCGCGGCGATCGTCGCCGGAGCGTTGGCCGTGATGAACGTTCCTTTTGGGACGCTCGCCGGCGTTTATGCCTTCGTCTTTTTTCTCGGTGAGGACTGGAAGCAGGTTTACGAGCCGCAGCGGCCGCCGCAGTTTCTCGGCAACGAAGCCAGATTCGGCTCTTCATTCGGCCGGGACGATTACACGACCGCCGACCGCGACGCTCAATTCCAATACCGCGAACCGCCCGACTGGCGATAGGCCAACGGTTGCGTCCCTCGGTCCCGATCGAACATCCGAACAAATCCTTGTGTAAACCCAAGTGATACTTTAATATCACTTTATGCGAGCCGAACTTGTTACCACACTAAAACGGAAAGCGACAGAGTTGATCGCCGAGGTCGACCGAGAAAAGCAGCCGATACTGATCACACACCGCGGACTGCCTGCGGCCTATTTGGTAGATACCGAGACCTTTGAACTGCAGCAGCGGCGGATCGAGATACTCGAGGCGATCGCCAGAGGTGAACGGGCCCTTGCCGAAGGGAAGACACGCACTCACGACGAGGTCGAGCGAAGGTTCAATAAATGGCGCAAGTAATTTGGCTCGAGCCGGCGGAGCTTGACCTCGAAGAGATCGCAGAATACATTGCGCTCGACGACCCGGAAGCCGCGATCGAATTTGTCGCTCGTGTTCTCAAAAGAGTAAGACTCTTGATAGATCACCCGCGAATTGGAACGTTCATTCCCGAACTGTCTGAGTCGAAATATCGGCAACTCATTGTCGGCCCGTGCCGGATATTTCATCGCATTGAAGAGGACAAGGTCTATATTGTTCACATTCGGCGATCCGAGCAGTTATTTCGACCTTCTTTGTTGGATGAAGTAGACACGGCGGCTTCCTGATTTCACGCGCTGAACCGAATTCGGTTATTCTTGGATATATGAAATACAACAGGAACCAGGCGAAAACCCTGACGAACGTAAAGGAACTCGAGCTATATGACATGGCGCGTCCGCCGCGTCTGAGCAAGCTCACGGCGCAGGAATTGAAGAACCTGGTCAAGCGCAGCCGGACGCTCCGCGATAAGCTGACGGACGTTAAGCGAAACCAGGTGAGGGCAAAGCAGGCCGGTGCGAAGGCTCGCGGTGCGGCTCCGGCCGATCGCAGCAAGGAGAAAGCCGAGCTGTTTGCAGAGGTCCACGACGTATTTGTCGCCCGGCTTGAAAAGGTCGAGGCCGCCGAGGCAAAAGCAAAGGAAAAAGCGAAAGCCGCCGCAAAGAAGCCGCTAGCTTCGGCAGCCAAGGGCCGCGGTGCCGGTGCCGGAAAGATCCCGGCAAGCCGCTCCGACAAGGCGACCTTCGCTTCAAAGGCCGCTGCACATCCTGAGGTTGATGCGTCGAAGGGAGCGCAGGCGAAGGCCCGGCTCGAAGACCCAAAAGCTCAGGTCGAAGAAACCCGGATCGCCCGCGGCGGGCTGAAACGTCAGCAAGGCCACATGGCCCGGCTCAATAAGCAGCGGCAGGGAAAGCGAGACTCGAAATAAATGGACAAAGTCGGCGGGGGAATAAACCTGCCGGCTTTCGTCCTTTAGCCCCTATGAGTGAAAAACTTTACGTACCCGTCCTGCTCGGCACGAACCGAAAGGACCGCCAAAGCGAGCGCGTTGCGAAGTGGGTCTTTGCAAAGATGCAGGAACGCGACGACATCGAGCCCGTCTTTTTCGACGTTCGCGATTTCGACCTGCCGCGGGATCATTACGGCACCGAGATCGGGCATCTTTTCCCTGAGTGGCGCGATGCGGTGACCCGGGCGGACGGTTTGGTCATCGTTACGCCGGAGTACAATCACGGCTATCCCGGAGCGCTTAAGAACGTTCTTGATCTGCTCTTGAAAGAGTACATCCACAAGGCCGTTGCTCTCGTCGGCGTTTCGGCCGGCCCTTGGGGCGGGACGCGTGTCATCGAATCAATGGTTCCGATGGTCCGTGAACTCGGGCTTGCCGTAACCTTTACCGACCTTAACTTCCCAAAGATCGGCACTAAATTCGACACGGACGGAAAGTTGCTTGATGATGCCTACGAAAAGCGGGTCACAGGCTTTCTCGATGAACTCGTCTGGATGGCCCGGGCTCTTAGGTGGGGAAGAGAAAACCTCGCTTCTAAGCATCATTGATCGAAGCCTGATTAACTATGCGGCATTCTGAATTCCACAGGACCGAACGGATCGGTTGGCTTCGGGCCGCAGTGCTCGGTGCCAACGACGGCATCGTCTCGACCGCGAGCCTTGTTATCGGTGTCGCGGCGGCGGTCGGTGACCGCGACGCCATCTTGATCGCGGGTATTGCCGGCCTGGTCGCCGGAGCGATGTCGATGGCCGCCGGTGAATACGTTTCGGTCTATTCGCAGGCGGACACCGAGCGGGCCGACCTTGAGCGGGAAAAGAAGGAACTTGAAGAAGATCCTGAGGGCGAGCTGGCTGAGCTTACAGGTATCTACATCGACCGCGGGCTCAGCCCCGGGCTTGCCAAACAGGTAGCCGAGGAACTCACCGCCGGCGACAAGCTTGCCGCCCATGCCCGCGACGAGCTGGGTTTGACCGAGGAACTTAAGGCAAGGCCCGTTCAGGCGGCGGTCTTTTCTGCGCTGAGCTTCGCGGCCGGAGCTCTCATTCCACTCATACTCGCATGGGGCTTCACCGGCGGTTGGTTGATCTACACCGTCGGCGGCGGTTCTCTGATCTCGCTTGCATTGCTTGGCGCATTGGCGGCACGAACCGGCGGAGCCGACCCGTTGCGCGGTGCGGCGAGGGTCGCTTTCTGGGGAGCGGCGGCGATGATCGTGACCGCCTTGGTCGGAAAGATCTTTGGAACGACGGTCGGATGATTTCGAAAGCTTTCCTGTTCAAATGAAAAAGGTTCTCCTCGCGATAGGTATTCTGATCGGCTCGCTGCTTCTCTCGGTCGGAGTTTTTCTTGGCTGGGCGTTGTGGATCCCGTCGCCGATGCCGGAGGCTCTTGCGGCGATGACGAGCGACGACACGGTCGAGGTACGCACCGAGCCAACTCTGACATTTCTTCCAAAAGCAGCGAAGCCGAAGGCCGGTATTGTCATCTATCCCGGAGCAAGGGTCGATCCGCGTTCCTATGCTCCGCTCGGCCGGCGGCTCGCCGAGGCCGGATATCTTGCGGCGATCCCATTTGTAAGGCTGAACATGGCGGTCTTTGAGCCGGACGCGGCGGCTCGGGTGATTGGTGAAAACCCGGATATTCTAACCTGGATCGCGGCCGGTCATTCGCTCGGCGGCACGATGGCTGCGAGGTTCGCGGAGGCCAACCCGGGGCAGTTCCGAGGTGTTATTTTTCTTGGGTCGTATCCGCTGGCGGCTTCGCAACTAAATGATTCGGGCCTGGCGGTGATTTCGGTTTATGGAACGCTCGACGGCGTTTCCGAGCCCCGCGAGGTTCGGGCGGCCGAGCATGTTCTGCCGGCGAACACCGTTTGGGTCGCGATCGAGGGCGGGAACCACGCTCAGTTCGGTTACTACGGCGACCAGAGCGGCGACAACGCGGCGACGATCAGCCGCGAAGAACAGCAGCGGCAAACCGCCGCGGCGATCATTAGTTTTCTTAGTTCTCTTGTGCCGGTGCAGCCTTGAGGTCGCGATGCGGTACGTCGGTACCGATCGTCCAGACGACCACCGAGCTTGAAAGCCCGAGGCCCGAGAGCCGGCCCGCCATCATTACAAGCGTCTCGCCCGCCGAGACAACGCCCGCCTCGAGCAGCGTCCGCTCGCCGATCTTCAACATTTCCTGCGTTGCCCAGGGCACCTCGTGAACGAATGGCTGAACGCCCCAGATGAGTGAAAGCTGGTTATAGGCGTCCTCCGATGTCGTCAGCCCAAAGGTTCTCAGGCCCGAGCGGAAGCTCGAAAGGCGGCGGGCCATCAAGCCCGATTCGGTATAGACGGCGATCTTCTCGGTCATCGTTTCTTTCGCGGCGTAGGCGGCAGCCTTGCAAAGTGCCTGGCTCGTCCGGCCCGAGGGCGGAAGCGAATATTTGACCGGTTTCTTTAGCTGGTCGGGCCTGATCGTCTCGGCCGCGTCGATGATCTGGGCCATTGTTCGAACCGTCTCGACCGGATATTTTCCAGAAGCGGTTTCCGCCGAAAGCATTACGGCATCGGTGCCGTCCCAAACCGCGTTGGCGACGTCCGATGCCTCGGCACGCGTCGGGTACGGGCTGTCGATCATCGATTGCAGCATCTGAGTTGCGGTGATGACAAAACGATCATTCGCGACGGCCCGTTCGATGATGCGTTTTTGATAGACCGGAACCAGCTCGACCGAGGTCTCGACACCAAGGTCGCCGCGGGCGACCATAACACCGTCTGTCTCCTGGATTATCTCCTCGAGGTGCTCGATGGCTTCGGCTTTTTCGATCTTCGCCACGAGCAGTGCACGGCCCATCTCCCTGGTATTTAGCTTCTTGATCAGCTCCTTCGCCTCGCGGCAATCCTCCGCACGGCGGACAAATGAAAGCGCGATGTAATCTACGTTTTGTGCCATCGCCCACTCAAGATCGACGTGGTCTTTTTCTGTCATTGAGGGGATCGGAAGCTTTGTCGAGGGAAGGTTGATTCCTTTGCGTTCATTTAGTTCGCCGCCAACAACGACCGTGCAGTTAACGTCGGTTTCCGTTACCGAATCGACCTTGAGCTTGAGTGCTCCGTCGTCGAGAAGTATCACGGATTCGGGCGTGACAACCTTTGGGAGTTCCGAGAAATTTGTCCCGACGATCTCGTTCGTACCATCCACTTCGCGGGTCGTGATGGTGAAGGGCGAGCCCTCATTCAGCGTTACGGCATGGCCGCCTATCAACGAACGAGTGCGGATCTTCGGCCCGGAAAGATCGACAAGGATCGCAAGCGGGCGGTCGAGCGAGCGTGCCGCGGCCCGAGCATTGACGATGGTCTGTTCATGCTCGCTATGGGTGCCGTGCGACATATTGATGCGGACGGCATTGACTCCTGCTTCGAGCATCGTCCGGATGATCGGTTCGGTATTTGAAGCCGGCCCGAGCGTTGCGAGGATCTTTGCGTTTCTCATTATTTGGATTGTATCTCACAGCGGCGGCACCTGCGAAAATGGCCGCCCGCGGGTTAACAGATATGTTTATCGTTCGTTAATTTGTGAGCTCCCGAAGCTTCTCACGATAGTGCAGCGTCGCGGCAACGAAGGTCGAGTGCGACCACGTGAGCGGTGCGACCGAGACCGGGCCGCCAGTTACGGGGTCGGCCTGCTCGGCGAGTACTCCGGAGGGCAACGCCTTCTGCACGACCCAATCGATTATGTCGAGAGCTTTCTTGAGTTCCGCGGCGGTCGTCGCCCGAGCGATGTAGTACTCGGCAAGCCAAAGCGTACAGATGAACCATGCATTGCCCGGCTCACGGTCCGAGACGCGCATGTAGCCGTCATTTTCAAAACGGGCCGTGCCGCCGCTCGAGACGCCAAGCTTTTCTTCGACCGCCCGCATCGTGCTTTCGACCTTCGGGTCGGTGACGGGAAAGCAATCGAAATAAAATAGGCCAAATAGCGAGGCATCGACAGTAGCGTCGGGCTCGAAGTTTTCGTCGCCGTTGAACTGCAGCGAGCGGAGAAAGCGGCCGTGCTGTTCGTCGAAAAGGTAACGCTCCATCGCGGCGACTATCGAATCTGCCCGTTCGCGATAGCGTTCGGCCCTGCCGTGCTCCGCAAAGAGCTCGGCAAAGTTTGCGGCTGCCCGAAGCCCCGCAACGACCGAAGCACAGGTAAACGTGTGAACGCCGCGACGGTCCTCCCAGAGGTTCCAACTCGGTGCCGGAAGCCCAAGTTCGGGATGGATGAATTCGGCCATGAATTCGGCACACGGAATGGTCATCCGGGTGTAAAGCCGATGGGCGAACTCGATGTCGCGATAGCGGTCGTAATGTTCCCAAAGCGACCAAAGGACGAGAGCGGTTTCGTCCTCCTGGATCGGCACCTGCGGCTTTCCGCTCCAGCGGTCCCAGGCGGCGTGCCAGCCCGAGGCGACCGTTCCGTCGGCATTGTATTTCTGCAGGAAATAGCCGTTTGGATGAACGATCCTCCCACAGAGGTCGAAGAACTTTCGCGTCAGGTGCGAGAAGCCCGCTAGGTCGAGAGCCTCGGCAACAAAGGCACCGTCACGCGGCCAGAGATAGCTGTAGTGGTCGGTTGCGCGAAGCGTAACGTCCCAGTCGTTGGCGGCGAGGATCGCACCGCCGTTGTCCATCTGGCTGTGGACGATGAGCAGCGAACGCTTGAAGAGCTCCTTGATCTCAGGCGATAGCGGCTCAAGGTCGGTCTCGTTCTTGTTGACCCACGCCCGCCAATAATTTGCCGTGTAGTCCAAATACTCGCTCGGGTCAGAGCTGGCAACGTGCCCGTTTAGCCGTGCAACCTCGGCGTGATCCGTTCCGGCGGCGATCCAATAAAAGAACTCGAAACTTCCACCCGGTTCAAGCTCAAAATGAACACCGATGGTCGAATCGACCGAGCCTTCGGTGACAACGCCGCCGTGGAGTTCGCCGTCCTCGGCGTCTCGCCAAGTGCCTTCCTGTCCTTGAAAATCCTTACGGCCGGTCGCAAAGGAATCAAAATGCGGAGCGGTATTAATGAGGAAGTAGCGTTCCTTCTGATAATGGATCAGCGAACGCGTCTCGGGATCGTAATAGGCCGTATCGCCGACCTTGTTCTCATAAAGCCGAAAGTCGTGGTGGAGGAAAACGCGGACGCTCCGCTTCCGTCCGGCGATATCAAAAACGCGGACGCGGCGGAGGAAGATATTCTCGTGGCTTGCGACCGTTTCGTTCGCCTCTATCACAAGGCCGAGCGATGCGTTCTTAAGCTTGACGGCCGTGACGAGTGTTTCGGGTTGGTAGCGAAGATCGCGTTCCCAGCCGGCGTCCGACGTCCACGCAAAACTCCCGTCGCACCAAACGCCGAAACGCGAGACGGCCCCGTCCGTATGGTTCTCTTGCCCGACGTGCGGAAAATATATGTCGCGAATTTGGTACTTGTCGTCGAAATTGACGAGCAGCGAACCATTGCCAACGGGGATATCACGCATTCTGAATCAAGCTAAAGTTCTACTTCGAAGTCATCTCAAAATTGGCCTTACCGAGAATCACGACCGACTTTTCGCTGTCGAAAGCGAGGGTGCTTATGGCTTCATCGACCGGGAACCAGCGGGCCTCGGCCACTTCGTGGTCGTGGTCGGCGACGTCGCCGGAGACGTACCGCATCAGATAAAAATGAACAAATTTATGTATCCTGATCGGCGTTCCGGAGCGTGAATCGACGAACCAATACTCGATCGTCTCGATAGGCTCGATAAGTTCGCACTCGATGCCGGCTTCCTCGCGGACCTCGCGGAGAGCGGCTTGCTCGGGAGTTTCGCCGGGGTCGATGATGCCTTTCGGCAATTGCCACCGCATTTCCGGGATCATCAGCACAAGCGCGACCTCGAACTTGCCGTCTATTTCCCTGAATGCGGCCCCGCCGGCCGAGACCTGCTTTCGTGTTTCCATCGCGGGCTATTTTGCTATCGCCTGAGCGATGGCTTCGTCGAGCTGGGCGGCGATCTCCTTATCGAAGCCAACGATCTTGCGGACGAACTTGCCTTCACGGTCGAAGATCGCCGTTTGCGGTATCGCCGATTCTTCGCCAAAAACGAACCGTGTAAGCTCGTCCTCGGGAACCGCGAGCGGATAGGTGATCTTCATTTCCTCAAGAAACGCCGGAACCTTCGGCCGGTCCTCCGGGCCGCCGACGTGGAGCCCGATGACCTGCAGGTCGTTCGGGTAGCGCGCCTGAAGCTCGAGCAAATGCGGAATGCCTTCCTTACATGGCGGGCAATAGGTAGCCCAGAAATCAAGCAGCAAAACGCGGCCCTTGAAGTCCTTGACCTTCTGCACATTGCCTTCAAAGGTGCTCCAGCTAAGCTCGGCCTCGGGCTTCATCGCACGCCGCGGAGCGTCCTTGACCGGCATGCCGTTCACGGCAACCGGACGGTCACCGACCGCGACCGGAGCCGCCGCGGGCTTGCAGGCGGCCGAGAAGAGAAGCGATACGATCCCAATAAAAAACAGTCCAAACCGCATAGCCCGATTTTACATAAGTTCGCCGGTAAGTTCACATTGGCGGTAGTCTTCGGCCGACCTGTGGCAAAATTGTTATGTGCCGCAGGGAAGCGAAAAATTGTCGGACGTTCTCGGAAGGGCTCTCGCCCTCCACTGTGACGAGCCGAATGCCAAGGGCAGAGCGGTCCGGTTTGCCTGCGGCTGCTTTGTCGAGTTCAGTCTTGCGATCGACGATGAAAGCCGTGTGATCGGCCAGCTTTCGCTTAAGACAAACGGATGCCCGGCGATGATCACGGCCGCCGTTGAGCTCTCCGAGCGTCTTAAGGGACGCGGCTTGCGGGAGCTTGAGGGGCTTGAGGACTTCGGGCAAAGTGACGAGGAAGACGGCTGTGCCGTAACCGCCGCAGATGCGCTCCGGTCGGCATTTGCCGCTTACCGCAGCCGGCAGGTTGCCGAGTTCATCGGCGAGCGGGCGCTGATCTGTTCCTGCTTCGGAATTGGCGAGGACGCGATCGAGGCGGCACTCCGCGACCCGGAAGTTCATTCGCTCGATGATCTGATGGACACGACACGTGCCGGAACCGGCTGCGGCTCGTGCCGATTGCTGCTCGTAGAGATGCTTGATGCCCGCGAGGAGCGTTGATT
The DNA here is from genome assembly GCA_964526245.1 of uncultured Chloracidobacterium sp. Taxonomy (GTDB): domain Bacteria; phylum Acidobacteriota; class Blastocatellia; order Pyrinomonadales; family Pyrinomonadaceae; genus OLB17. The sequence goes on from CAZGLZ010000011.1 coordinate 13,649, forward strand.
TTTGTGGTTTTCGTTGTGATATAATTCCGAAGTTCGTCAAACGCTGTGTTTTGGCGAACGATTTCAATTAGGGAGTGGTATTTTGTTTCGGGCTGCCGTTTGAGCAGCGTAAAAGTTTTGTTCGATAAGTAATGGACGACCCTGCCAGTTTATCTGCCTTGATCTCGGGTCCTGTGCTGAACTTCGCTCTGGAGTTCCCTTCGATAGGATCTGTCACGTTCAACTTTATTTTGGTGATCGCGCTTGTCCTGGCCAACGGATTTTTCGTAGCCAGCGAGTTCGCCTTGGTCAAGGTGCGCCGTTCGCGGATCGAATCGCTGGCCGCCGAGGGCGACCGCTCGGCCATTCGGCTGCTCGGCATGCTCACGAATCTGAACGCCTACGTCTCGGCAACCCAGCTCGGTATCACGCTCTCTTCACTGGGCCTCGGCTGGCTCGGTGAGCCGGCGGTGGCGTCGGTGCTTGAACCTTTCCTCAGCCAATTTGCGGAGATGGCCGGGCTTCCGTGGCTTGCATCCGGAGCCGTACTTCACACGGTCTCTTTCGCCATCGCTTTTTCTCTGATCACATTCCTGCACATCGTCTTTGGCGAGCTTGCGCCAAAGACCGCTGCGCTCGAGATCTCAGAAAAGGTATCGTATTTCGTGGCCGTTCCGCTCCAGATCTTTTACAAGGTGTTCTATTACCCGATCCGCCTGCTCGATTGGGCCGGTACAAAGACCGCAAAGGCCTTCGGGCTCGAGCCGACCGGTGAGCACGGGGCGAGCTATTCGGAAGACGAGATTCGTGCATTGATCAACGCTTCGCAGGAAAAAGGGCTGCTCAATGAGGACGAACGGCGGCTTATCAACCAGGTCTTCGAATTTTCCGAAACGACCGTTCGCGAGGCGATGGTGCCGCGGACCGAAATGGTCGCGATCCAGGCAAAATGTTCGCTCGACGAGATCGTCGAAGCTTTTCGCAGCCACGGCTATTCGAGGCTGCCGGTCTATGATGAATCGCTCGACGACATCCGCGGCGTCATCCACAGCAAGGACATTCTTCGGTTCATCAATTCCCCGAGCTCATTTCGGCTTGAAAAGATACTTCAAAAGCCGGTTTATGTTGTCGACGCCGCCCGACTTGAGGATGTGCTCCGGCAGATGCAGCAGGAGAAGTTCCACTTCGGTTTTGTCGTTGACGAACACGGCGGCGTTGAGGGCATAATCACGCTTGAGGACCTGCTAGAGGAGATCGTCGGCGAGATCAGCGACGAGCACGACGAAGAGGTCAACGAGCAGATCCACGAACAGCCGGACGGCAGCTTTGTGCTCGACGGCGGGCTCGCGGTCCGCGACCTGAACAAGCGGCTCGGGCTTCATCTGCCGATCTCCGAGGCCTATACGACTATCGCCGGCTTCCTGATGTCCGAATCCGGCCAGATACTCGATGAAGGCGACCTTGTCCCCTTCAACGGCCATACTTTCGAGGTCGAAAAAACAGCGAAACGCCGGATCATCAAGGTCCGAATGCGGGCGACCGTAAAGGCGGAGGCTCCGGAAGCCGATACGGCACTCGCGGCCTAGCCGACGCAGATCGAGTTGACCAGATGGCCCCGGCGACGGGGCTTTTTGGTTTTATGCCGAAAGCGCGATAGATTACTTGCTTGCACTCATCCAAACCAATTCGGAGAAATTAACTTAATGAGCTTGATCGAACACGTCTGGGCAAGGGAGATCATGGACTCCCGCGGAAATCCGACCATCGAGGCGGAGGTGATACTTGAGGACGGCATAACTGGCCGTGCGGCGGTGCCGAGCGGCGCTTCGACCGGCGAGAACGAGGCCGTTGAACTTCGCGACGGCGACGACCTGCGTTATCTGGGCAAAGGCGTGCTGAAAGCGGTCGAGAATGTCATCGACAAGATCGGGCCGGAGATCGAGGGCCTTGATGTCCTTGATCAGACGGAGATCGACGAGACGATGATCGGGCTCGACGGCACCTCGAACAAGTCCAATCTTGGAGCGAACGCCATGCTTGCCGTCTCGCTTGCGGCGGCTCGTGCCGCGGCCTCGGCACTCGAAATTCCGCTTTATCGCTACATCGGAGGGGCCAATGCACGAACGCTGCCCGTGCCGATGATGAACATCCTCAATGGCGGTGCCCACGCGGACAACAACGTCGATTTCCAGGAGTTCATGGTGATGCCGGTCGGAGCCGAAAGCTTTGCCGAGGGGTTGCGGATGGGAGCCGAGATCTTTCACAACCTGAAAGGCGTTCTCAAATCGCGGGGATATTCGACCAGCGTCGGCGACGAGGGAGGCTTTGCGCCAAACCTGAGATCGAACGAAGAAGCGGTCGAGACGATCCTCGAGGCGATCGAAAAGGCCGGCTACATTGCCGGAGATAACGTTATGCTCGCACTCGACCCAGCCTCGAGCGAGTTTTACATTGACGGCAAGTACGTTTTCAAAAAGTCGGACAAACGCGAGCTTTCGTCGGACGAAATGGCCGCCTATTGGACCGATTGGTGCGACCGCTACCCGATCATCTCGATCGAGGACGGAATGGCCGAGAACGACTGGGATGGCTGGAAGGCCCTGACCGCCTCGGTCGGTGACCGCGTCCAGCTTGTCGGCGACGACCTTTTTGTTACGAATGTCCGCTTTCTGCAGCGGGGCATTGAGGAAGCGGCAGCGAACTCGATCCTGATCAAGGTCAACCAGATCGGCACGCTGACCGAAACGCTTGATGCGATCGAACTCGCGCGAACAAACAACATGACGGCCGTTATATCGCACCGCTCGGGCGAAACGGAAGACACGTTCATCGCCGATCTTGCCGTCGCGACCAATGCCGGGCAGATAAAGACCGGAAGCCTTTGCCGCAGCGACCGCATCGCGAAATACAATCAGCTTCTTCGGATCGAGGAAGACCTCGGCGATTCGGCTCGCTACCCGGGCCGCAAGGCGTTCTATCAGATCAGCTAGCATCGGTTCGAGAGATCGGTGCTCTCCCGGCGGGAAGCGGTATGCAAATTCGCTTGGCCAGCCGCGTCAAGTGATGGTCAAAGGCCGGTCCGGGGTTTTCGGTCCGGCGTTATTTGCCTTGAAAACCGGGCTTTCTGAACCGTTCGCGTGTACGGCCGGTTTCAGCACTTGAAAGATCTTCTGCGAAGAATATAATCGTGCTGATTTTGGGACGACGGGTCCTCGGGTTTACGCCGACAATATCCGATTCGGCTTCGTCCGGCAGATGGTCTTAGAGGAGGTAATGATATGCCGCTACAGGTTTGCAACGGGGCAATGATGCAATGCAGTTTTGGGGCTGCCCCAAGCGCGTTGGTCGTCTTGCCAAAGAACCGCGTCAACACCAATCAGGTGCCGGACGCCAACATAATGGACCACATACCGATGGTCAACATCATGCCCTTCGGAATGTGCTCGGCTCCGACCAATCCGGCAGTGATCGCGGCAACTTCCGCCGCTTCGGGCGTGTTCACACCCGCACCGTGCATACCGGCTACACCGGCTCCGTGGGTGACGGGAGCACCGACCGTTTTGCTCGGTAACTTCCCGACGCTCGATGATATCAGCACCCTGATGTGTACTTGGGCCGGCGTTATTAAGTTCACCTCCGCGGGCGAATTCACGGTCATGGTTCCGTAGTTTTGGCAGAAATGGCAGCGAATCACGGCGAGCTTAAGATTAGCACCGACCAAGGCCGCCTTGATGTCGAGCTTATTCAGCGGTTCCTCGTCGAAGAATCGTATTGGGCTCGTGAGCGAACTCCGGAGCAGACGCGGACGGCTATCGAGAACTCGATCTGTTTCGGCGTTTACGATGGCGAGCGGCAGGTCGCCTTTGCTCGCGTCGTCAGCGACAAGGCCACATTCGCATACATCGGCGATGTTTTCGTGGTCGAAGAGTATCGCGGCCGCGGCATCAGCAAGATGCTGATGCAGAACATTGTCGAGCACCCCGAACTTCAAGGCCTCAGGCGATGGGTCCTTGCGACCCGCGACGCACACGGGCTTTACGAACAATTCGAATTTGCACCGCTTCGCCATCCGGAACGCTGGATGGAAAAGACCGCCCCGAACGCCTACTAAAAAACCTCTGGTAATAGGCCGCTGATATCCGATATAATTTCATTAGCGGCGTTCCCACGTCTGCCGTACTTTCCGAATTTTCCGAGCCTTCTTCATCCGCCCTCTTCGCGGCGGGAAGCGATCTACCTCAAAATGAACAAACCTCTCGAAAGGCCGCTTGCTCTTATCATCCTTGATGGCTGGGGTTCCGCCGAAGCTTCTGAAGCGAACGCCATCGCCGCCGCACACACGCCCTATTACGACGAGATCCGTCGCCGCTATCCGGAAACACGGCTATCCGCCGCCGGCAAAGCGGTCGGGCTCGCCGCCAACGAGCCGGGCAATGCCGAACTCGGCCATATGAACATCGGTGCCGGCCGCGTCGTCCGAACGCCGGTTTCGAACATTCGCGAGGCGGTCCGCTCAGGGGCGTATATGGACAACGAAGTTCTCACCCGTGCCTTTGCCGAAGCAAAAGCCGCGGGCAGAAAGGTCCACCTGGTCGGGATGATCAGCCAGGGCGACATTCACTCCTCGCAGGAAAATCTCTTTGCGATGATCCGAATGGCGAAAAAGTTCGGGCTCGCCGATGTCTTCATCCACGGCATTCTCGATGGCCGCGATGAGCCGCCGCGGACTTCGGACGTGCTGGTTGAAGCACTTGAGGTCAAGCTTGCCGATTTCGGCATCGGCCGGATCGCATCGCTCTGCGGCCGCTTCTACGGAATGGACAGCAGCGAGAATTGGGAGCGGACTGCCCGCGCATTTACGATGCTGGTCCATGCCGAGGGCGAGCGGGCCGCCGACCCTGTGATGGCCGTGCGGAGCTCGTTCCTTCGCGGCATCTCGGATGAGTTCATTGCCCCGATCGTTTTCGAATCTTCGCCAGGCGTGCCGGTCGCGACGGTTCAAAGCGGCGACCTTGTCATCTATTTCAATCACCGGCCCGATACGGCCCGCCAACTCGTCAGGGCGCTTTCCGTGCCGGATACCGGAATGATCACGGCCGCCTCTAAGCCCGAGGTCAACAGCGTTTGCCTTGCCGAATATGACCCGAACTTCGGGCTGCCGGTCGCTTTTCCGTCGCCGGTCATTGGCGGCGTTCTCGGCAGCGTGCTTGCGGAGAATCAGATCGCGAATTTCCGTATTTCCGAGTCCGATCGCTTTCCCCACGTCTCGCGATTTCTCGACTGCGGCGTCAGCGATGCCGCCGAGTTCGAGGTCGGAGTCGAGGTGCCCTCGCTTGAGGGCTTTGACCGAGCGGCCGAGCCCGAACTTCGCAGTTTCAAGATCACCGACCGCTTTATCAAGGCCGTTCACGAAGAACCCGGCAGCGTTTTCGTTCTTAACTTTCCGGCTCCGGGATTATTGGCCGAAACCGGTAACTTTGAACGCACGGTCGAGGCCGTTCAGTATGTCGATACCTGTCTCGGGGGCGTAATTCGCCACCTGCGCAATGCGGGCGGAGCGGCCATCGTCACCGCGACCCATGGCAATTGTGAACAAATGAGGGACGAGAGCGGCGAGGCGGATCGGAATGCCACCGTGAATCCGGTTCCGTTCCACCTTGTCGATGACCTGGCTCAGGGCACGGCATTGCGGCCGGACGGCACGCTCGCCGATGTCGCCCCGACGCTGCTCGCGATGGCCGGGCTTTCGAGCTCACCGGAGATGACCGGCAGCGACCTCCGCGCCTGAAAATTGCTCAAATTGATGAAGCCTCGCGGGCCCGATTTCGGACTGCGGGGCTTTTTCTCTATAATCGAGTTTTTCGTCCGCACGACAGGAACTAATGATAGAAGGCTACTTTGACGATACGGAAGAGCGCCGCAAGCAGCGGCAGAACGGCACAGGTTGGATAGAGGTGATCGTCGGATCGATGTTCTCGGGTAAATCCGAGGAGTTGATCCGCCGGCTAAACCGGGCACGCATCGCCCGGCAGAAGGTGCAGGTCTTCAAGCCGAAGATCGACGCCCGCTATTCACGCGAGGAGATCGCCTCGCACTCGGGCCAAACGCATACCTCGCTGCCTGTGACGACCGCCGCCGAGCTGCTTGCCGAGATCGAGCACGACACTCAGGTCGTCGGCATCGACGAAGGGCAGTTCTTTGACATGGAGCTTGTCGAAGCGGTTAACCGGCTTGCGGCGGAAGGGAAGCGGGTGATCGTCGCGGGGCTTGATCAGGACTATACCGGCAGGCCGTTCGAGCCGATGCCGCAGCTTCTCTGCGTGGCGGAGTTCATCACAAAAACGCACGCCATCTGCGTAAAGTGCGGCTCAACGGCGAATTATTCACAGCGGACGGTCGAATCCGATGCACGGGTTGAGGTCGGTGCGGCAGATAAATACGAAGCCCGCTGCCGGAAGTGCTTCGTCCCGCACGCCGACGCGCCGACGGCGGGGTGAATAGTGAATAGTGAATCGCCGTGTCAGTAGCCCGACCGTGAGGGAGGGCGCGTCGCAGTGACGAGTGGTGAGTGACGAGGGGCGAGCAGTAAATAGCGAATAGTGAATCGTGAATAGTGAATCGTGAATGATGAATGGTGGAGGTCGCAGGTTTATACCGGCTCTCTATTCACTATTCACCATTCACAATTCACCATTTTCCTTACCCCTTCGAGATCTTCATCGAGTACATGATGGCCGCGAAGGTGTCGCGTTTTTGGTCAAACTCATTCCCCTTGGTCGAGACCATTATGTTCAGCTGCTGATTCTGGCCCTGATAGTTGCGGAAGGCGATCCACTGATGCCGCCGCGGGCCCGTCTTGTCCTCGGGCATTGCCTCGATCCACTCCACGCCCTTGATGCCGTCTATCTCAAGCCAGCGGACCTTTTCGTATTTGCCCTGCTTTAGCTGCTCAAGAGCGGAATCGTACTGTGCCTTGAGGCTGACATCGGCCGGGAAGCTTGCCGGCAGGACGGAGATCGTCCCGATCAGGAAACCGACCGAAGGCGAGCCGTAGTTGAAGTTCTCCTTCTTTACGTCCATCTTGTTCCAGCCGTTCGGCAGCCGCCAGGAGATGTTCTGTTCATCCCATTTGGTTTCGGTCGCCGCATCGGCTATCGCCTTCTGGTCCGAGTTCAAAGAGGCCTTCTCCGCCTCGCCGTCCGCCGTTTTATCGGCCGACGTCGGCGTCGAGCCGCCCGGTGCATCCGAACCGCTCTGCATCTGCTTTAGCCGGTCGCCGAGCCCGCAAAACGACAACGCGAAAAATAACATCCCAAATCCGAGCAATGACTTCATTAATGAACCTCCGGTAAATTGTTTGCTTTAAGGTGCGTGGTGGAAAATTACCCGCTATTGTCGGCCGAAACGCCCGAAAGGTCAAATTCCGGATAGAGTTGCAGAGTTCAAGAGTTCGGAGTGCGAGCTTTAGCTCGTCGGTAAGCGATAAATCGCTCTTTCCAAACAACCGTCTGCGACCGCAGGACAACTGTCCGCGACCGCCCGACATCACGCCGAAGCTTAGTAAACATCGACCTCTTGCGTGTTTTCACCGAATTTCCGCAACCGCAGAAAAGAATGCCGGAGTGCCAAAGCCGGATTACTCAAAATCAGCCTTACCTCTCCCATTTCTTGGAATACCCTTGGAGAATCAATTCTGTGGTTTCTGTGTTCCTGTTCTGTGAATTCTGTGTTCTACAATTTTCGACCACAGAAGACACAGACGAAGACACAGACGCCTGCTCACCAAGCTGGTGCGTTTAAAAAGCGAGAAGGGCAATGATCACGTCTCCCACACCGTAACCCTCGCCCTTCTCTAATTCGCTGCTAGCCGGTTTTGGGGCCGGCCCGCAACGAACTAACTCGCGTTTCAACAAAAAAGCCGTGAAACTAAACTCGGATTATACGCGGATTTTCGGCATCGTCAAGCACAAAATCGGTTTCGGCGGCGTGTTACGAAAAAATTAAATCTCAGCCGCTTTTGCGGAAAAGGCAACCGGCGGGGCGTTCCCGTCGTAATCAAGTATAATCATTACAGCGATTACGAACATGCAGGAAGAACAAGCGACTTTACAAGCCGAAGGTGTCACAAAACGCTACGGCGATTTTACGGCGGTCGATGACCTCAGCTTTGAGGTGCGGCCGGGGCGTGTATTCGGCTTTCTCGGGCCGAACGGTGCGGGAAAGACGACGACGATACGGATGATCGTCGGCATTACGTTCCCGGACGAAGGGCAGATCAAGCTCTTCGGACAATCGGTAACGACCGAAACGCAAGGCCGCATCGGCTATTTGCCCGAAGAACGCGGGCTTTATAAGAAGATGAAGGTCGTGGATCAGCTCAAGTACTTCGCTGCCCTAAAAGGCGTTTCGGGCCGCGAGGCCGAGCGGCGGATCGACTTCTGGCTTGAGCGGATGCAGCTCGGCGAATGGAAGAAAAAGAAGACGACCGACCTCTCAAAGGGAATGCAGCAGAAGATCCAGTTCATCGCGACCGTGCTGCACGACCCCGATCTGCTTATCCTCGATGAGCCCTTCTCTGGCCTTGACCCCGTCAACGTCGAGTTTCTCATTGATGTCATCAGCGAATTCCGTACCGGCGAGAAGACGATCATCTTTTCAACGCACCTGATGGAAACGGCCGAGCGGCTTTGCAGCGATATCCTGTTGATCAATAAGTCGCGGAAGGTGCTCTTCGGCAGCCTGCGTGAGATCAAGGAAAGCTACGGGCAGAACCTCATCGCCTTTCGCGGCGAAGGGGCGGGTGCGATCCTCGAGGACCGGGCGATGATCGACCGCGTCGTGACGCACGCCGACGAGCAGGAGTTGCACCTCGCCGAAGGCGTTGATGCACAGGACGTGCTCAGGCGAATGGTCGCTGCGGGCGTCTCGATCTCTAAGTTCGAGAAGACCGAGCCCAGCCTCAACGACATCTTCATCGACCGTGTAAAAGGAGGAGATAACTCTGATGAATAGGTTCCTGGCCGTCGTCGTCCACGAATACAAGAAGGTCGTGCTCAAGTGGTCGTTCCTCGTCGGGACGCTCCTCTTACCGGTGCTCGCGGGAGTATTTGCGTTCGTCCCGGCGATCATCTTTTCGCTCAAGGGCGAGCCGACGCGGATCGCACTGATCGACCGCTCGGGCAGCGTTGCTCCTCGCCTGAAAGACAATCTTTCGGCCGATAAGATGGCCGAGCGTGCCCGCAAGGCCGCCGCGGACGCCGCGGTTGATATCACGCCCTCGCAGGATGAACAGCTCAAACGGACCTCGGCACAGCTCGTCGAGTCGTTCATTTTTACTGACGTCGATCCGGCCGGCCGCTCGCTGGAAGATATCCGCTCCGATCTGACCTCGCGCATCACCGCCGATGAATTCGACGCATATCTGATCATCCCGCCGGACGTTAACGATACCGCGGCCGTTTATGAATTCCGCTCGCGGAAAGGTGCGGACTTCATCACCAACGATTCGCTTCGCGATGCGCTAAACAGCGCCGTCCGTTCGCAGCGGCTGGCCGAGGCAAACATCAGCGAAGAGCGGCTTGCCGCGATCGGGAAGTCGGTCGTAATGGACGCGAAAGGTCTCGATGACCGCGGCGGCGAGAAAGACACGACCGGGCTGATGATTGCCTCGTTCGTCATCGGGCTGATGATCTATATAACGCTCGCCATTTATGGCCAGGCGATAATGGGCGCCGTTGTCGAGGAAAAAGAGACGCGGATCTCCGAGATACTTTTCTCATCGGCACGCCCGTTCACGCTCCTTTTCGGCAAGCTCGTCGGCGTCGGCCTCGCGGGTTTGACCCAACTCGCGATCTGGATCGTGAGCGCCGCCGCCCTGCTCGCATTTCTTGCGTTGCAGACGGATCTATCGCAGCTCGTCGGCGCGGTGCCGGAGATATCGCTACTGATGATCTTCTACTTCCTCATCTACTTCCTAATTGGCTATTTTATCTATGCGTCGATCTTTGCGTTGATCGGTTCGGTCGTCACATCGCTTCAGGAGGGCGGGCAGTTCGCCTTTCCGCCCGTGATGCTTTTGCTCGTCGCGTTCTATTTCAGCCTCGCGGTCATCCGCGACCCGAACTCGACGCTCTCATTCTGGGTCTCGATCGCACCGTTCTTTGCTCCGATAACAATGCCGATCCGCATCATGGCCGAAACGCCGCCTTTCTGGCAGATCGCACTTTCGATCGGCATCAACGTGCTCGCGATAGCAGGGCTCGTATGGCTGGCCTCGCGGGTCTATCGCGTCGGGATGCTGATGTACGGTAAGCGTGCGACGATCCCCGAGATTTGGAAGTGGATCCGCTACGCCTGATCAAATGATCGAAACTGAGAAGAAATACCGGCTGCCCGCCGAACTGCGTGCCGAGGTCGAAAAGCGGCTGGCCGAGTTCGGCGCCGAATATCTTGGAGAGGACGCGGAGGAAAATATCATTCTCGGCGGCGGCCCGCTCACGGATCTTAATTCGGTTATGCGCATCCGCAAGACGCCGGAACGCACGATACTTACGTTCAAGAAGCGGCTTCCCGGCGTCTCCGATGTAAAACAGCAGATCGAGGAAGAGACCGAGATCGCCGATGGCGAAGCGATGGAGCGGGTGCTCGCGGCGATCGGCATCACGCGAAAGCTCGTTTACGAAAAGCGGCGGCGGAAGTGGCGGTTCCGCTCGACGGAAACGGTGATCGATGAACTCCCGTTCGGGCTCTTTATGGAGATCGAAGGCCCGCTGACCGCCATCCGCGAGGCCGAGATGCTGCTTGAGATCGACACGCTCGAAGCCGAAAATCAGACCTATCCGCGATTGACCGCCGAGCTTGGACGCGAGACCGACGGCGTTATCGAATCACGATTCTGAATACATATTTTGGAGGAAATAATGAAGAAACTCATTGCGCTGAGTGCGCTTGCAATTCTCTCGGCCGCCTGCGGGCAGGCCGCGAATGAAACGGCGAAGAACACTGCTCCGGCACCGAGCCCGGCGGCGACCACATCGAAACCGGTGATGACCGACCCGCAGCCGGCTACGCCCGCGGGCCAACCGGTGACGCAGGAGGTCGAAGTGAAGTTTGCCGAAAAGCTGCCCGATGGCTGGACGTTCACCGACCCCAAAAAGGACGGCCCGGCATCGGAGATGAAGATTGCGAACGGCCGGCTCGTGCTTCCGATACCCAGCGGCCGCGACCTTTATGCCGACAACCTGACCGCACCTCGCGTCACGAAGGCGATCAAAGGCGATTTTCAGATCGATACCCGCGTAAAATTCTCGCCGAAGCAGGACTATCAGGGAGCCGGGATCGTGGTCTTCGGCGGAAAGGATCAGTACCTCAGGCTTGAGCGTGCCTTTGGCGGAACGGGCGGCGGCGAAGGCGGCATCCGCCTCGATGTCCGCAAGGGCGACCAGTATGACCCGCTCTCTACGCCGCAGGACATCGCCACCGATGCCGATGAGGTCGAGCTCAGGCTGATGCGGAAAGGGAACCGGTTCTCGGCTTACTGGCGGCTAAACGAAGAGGCCGAATGGCGTGAGGTCGGGCAGGTCGAGCTTGCCTACGGCGAGAGTGTCGAGGTCGGTTTGCTCGGCTGCAACACCGGCGATGACACCGTTGCCGAGTTCTCGTTCATCAAACTCGCACCTGTCAGATCGGCTTAGGCTTTTACCGGGATATTGGTTAGCGGTTCGGAGCTTCAATGGAGCTACGAGCCGCTTTGTTTTGTAAGTTCGAGGATCAGCGCGACCAACGGCTCCGGGTCGAAAGGCTTGGTCGCGTATCGCTGAAAGCCGGCGGCAAGAGCTTCATCGCGGCTTTGCTCGGAGGTGAAAGCGCTAAGGGCGATCGCCGGGATCGCACCGCCCGAGTCTGCATCGAGCGAACGAAGCCGCGAAATGAACGAAAGCCCATCCTCGCCGGGCATCGCAAGGTCCGAAATGATCAGGTCCGGAAGGCGGCCGTTCGAGCCGTTGAGGATCGCGGTCGCCTGTTTCGTGTCCATCGCGGCGTGGATATCGGCCCCGTTCTGTTGAAGGAAAAGCTGGAGCACCTCTCGGGAATCCGGGTCATCCTCAACTATGAGTATCCTAAGCCCATCGAGCCTGCGGGCGTCCGGCCGTGCCTGTTCGCCGGTCGATACCGCTGCAGGTGCGTCCTTGAGCGGCAGCCGGACGGTAAACGCCGAACCGCGGCCTGGTCCGTCGCTCTCTGCGGTTATCGTCCCGCCGTGCCGTTCGGCAAGTATCTTTGCGATCGAAAGCCCAAGCCCGAACCCGGCGCTGTTCTTGCCGCTTTCACTTTGGCCCTGCGAGAACTGGCGAAAGATCGCCGTCAGAGCGTCGGCCTTGATGCCTTGTCCCGTGTCGGCGATTCGGACCGTCGCGGTGCTATCGTCCGAGGTCAATTCGACGGAGACCTTGCCGCCCGGCTCGGTGAACTTGATGGCGTTCGAAATGATATTGCCGAAAACCTGCTGCAGCCGGTTCGCATCGGCGAAAACAACAAGGTCTTCGCGGTCGGCCGAAAATGTGAACTCAAGTTCCCGCGAGGTCGCCGCCGGCTGATGTGCCTGGACGGCGCCGCGGACAAGCTTGAAAAGATCGGTCGGTCGATACTCAAGCCTTAGCTTGCCGGAAGCGACGCGGGCCGAATCGACCAGGTCGTTGATCAGCTTTGCCTGCACCTGAGCGCTTCGCTCGATCGTTTCAAGAGCGTTCCGCCGCGTCTCGTCGTCGACTTCCTTGGACAAGAGTATCTTCGACCAGCCCATTATCGCGTTCAGCGGAGCACGGAGTTCGTGCGAGACGAGCGTCAAGAAAAAGTCCTTTGCCCGATTGGCCTCGGTCGCCTCTTCGCGTGCCTTGCGTTCGCGTTCGTAGATCTTCGAGAGCTCCTCGGCGGCGGTCTTTTCGGCGGTTATTTGCCGGAGCTTGCCGAGAATTCGCGGACCGGCATCTTCGCCGGCGCCAACTATCTTGCCCAAGGCTTGTATCCACTGCGTCTTTCCGTCCGGATAAACAACGCGAAATTCCTGGTCGAACCTGCCGGGGCGATTTTCAGCGTCTTTGATAAAGGCAGCGATCCGCTGCCGGTCGTCCGGATGGATCGCTGAAATAAAGGCCTCGTACTCGAGCGGTTCGTAGGGCGACATCCCGAGCAGTTCATTAGTCCGCGGGATCGAGCGGGCCCGTCCGCTCTCAATGTCCCACACGAAGAGCCCGGCTCCGGCGGCTCCTGCTGCCTCTGTAAGTTCGGCATAATGGCCCGCTTCCTCGTCGTGAAATTCCGTATCCGACCGGCGGCCGGCAACGATGGCCATCGGACCGCTCTCACTTGCATTGACCGGAAACAGGAAAAGCTCGATGGGAACGCTTTGGTTCACACCGAGCCTGAAATCGAGGACAAGACGACGCTGAGTTCCGGCCAATGCGTCGGCAACCGCGCCTGCAAGCAGAGCAGAAGTGTTCTCGGTCGATTGCCAATAGACCGTTTCCGAGAGCACCTGGCCGGCGAGAAGAGCCGGGTCCGACTTTGTCTTCTCGAAAATGCTGCCGTTCATCGAGACGACACGCCCCTCCGCACCGATCAAGCCATAGAGATCAAAAGCTTCCGCGAAGAGCGACCCGAAAAGGCCGCCCGGAAGCATTTGTCCGAGGACATCATTTATCTCTGCAGCCGGCCGTGCGTCCATTGAAAATGTTTAGGGGGTGTTCCGGCGAGGTCATGCGACAACCGAAACACCCCAATTGTAACCTAAACGGCACGCCGGCCGGTAAGCAGCCTAATTACAAAAACTACGAGTGCGACGAGAAGCAGGGTATGAAGAACACCGCCAAAGGTCGAGCCGCTAATAACACCGATAAGCCAAAGAAGTAAAACGATAACAATAATAGTTTCAAGCATAGTTCCTCCGTATTCAAGAATCACGTTTCTCGTGTGGACACGTTGGAACTAGTTTCAATCGGCGTGCCAGATGCCGCCGCATTGTGCTTTTTTGGGTGGGCGGGCGAATCTGGTGTGGCAGAACGAACCCGGCTATGAATGTTCGCATCAAAAGCATACACTAATGCGTATCGCTTCAGGACGTGACGTTTCGAGACACTCGACGCCAATAGCGGCTGTATGGAAGTAAAACACAATTGACGGCGTGTCATTCAAATGGTTACGAAAATGACCGTGTTTATTGGGCTCGATGGCACAGACCTTGCAATCTCATCCGGCAGATAATTTCATTTGACGAGGGCAACACGCTAGCGACGCTCTCGAAGACTAGATCAATAAACGCATTCTATGGGACTTAAAGCACTTGTAATTGACGACGATACCGTGACACTCGACCTCCTGAGTTTTCAGCTTAAGGATGAAGGCTTTGAAACGGCGACGGCCGTCTCGGGCGTCAAGGGCCTCGACCACATAAAGACCGACGAGTTCGACGTTATTCTCACGGACCTTAACCTGCCGGATATCAACGGGATCGACCTGATCAAGCAAACAAAGCTTATCTCGCCGGATACGGAGATCATCATCATCACCGGCTACGACCGGGCGGAGAAGGCGATCGAAGCAACACGCGTCGGAGCCTTCGGCTACCGCGTAAAGCCGCTTAATCTCGAGGACCTGATGCTCGACGTCCGTAACGCGGTCGAATCCAAACGGCAGGCGGTCATCAACCGCAAACAGGCCGCGGAGATCAAGGAACTGAGGACAAAACTGACGAGCCGAAACTCGTACGAAGGCATCATCGGCGGCTCGCGGGCGATGCAGAACATCTACGAGATAATCGAGAACGTCGCCGAATCGGACGCGAACATACTGATCTTGGGCGAATCCGGCACGGGTAAAGAGGTGATCGCAAACGCCATCCATTACAAGAGCCATCGGTCGGACGAAGCGTTCGTTAAGGTCAATTGCTCGGCGCTCCCAAAAGAGTTGATCGAGTCGCAGCTTTTCGGCCACGTTAAGGGGGCTTTCACCGGAGCGAACGCGGACAAGATCGGGTTTATCGGCCAATCGAACCGCGGCAGCCTGATGCTGGACGAGATCGGCGAAATGCCCATCGACCTTCAGCCAAAACTCTTGCGCGTGCTTCAGGAAAAGGTCTATTACCGCGTCGGCAGCGACCGGCCGCAGGATGCCGATTTCCGCCTCATCGCGGCGACCAACCGCGACCCATTTGAGGCGATCCAGGAAGGCAATCTCCGCGAGGATCTTTATTACCGCATCAACACCATCGAGATACGGATCCCGCCGCTGCGGGAACGTACAGAGGACATCCCGATGCTGGCCGAGCATTTCCTGCGGATCTATTCGGAAAAGTATCGGCGTCCGGATGCTGAGTTCTCGCAATCGGCGTACGACCAGATGCTCCATTACAGTTGGCGGGGAAATGTCCGTGAGCTCCAGAATGCCGTCGAGCGTGCCGTACTGCTCAGCAAGTCGGGCAGGATCACGGCACTTGATATTCCCGGCGGGATCGGTGCCGAAGCCGAAGAAGCGATGATCGGCGGGCAGACATATCCGGCGACGAATGGAAATGGTACGGCTCATTTTTCGCGAGCACAGCTCGGACCCGAAGACCTGATGCGCGAGGCCGGTGCTGCGATAGTTGAAAGCCTCCCGGACCCGGAAGACGGAAAGTCCAACGATGACATCTTCGAGGGCATTGAGCGTGAGGTCGTGACTGCCGCTCTCAAACGCACCAAGGGAAACAAACAAGCGGCCGCTAACCTGCTCGGGCTCTATCGGCCGCGGCTTTACGGAATGATAAAACGCCACGGCCTCGAGGTCTGATCGAACGCAAAAATGCCGGGTGCAGAGCCCGGCATTCTTTTTCCCCTAGTTCAATTCAACTAGCGGCTGTTGGTCACGCCCGGAACCGAGACCTCAACGTCAACCTCATGCTTTTTCTTCCCGCTCAGGATGCCGCCGTAATACAAAGCACCCGCCACCATTCCAACAATAATGATCATTGCCACTGCCCAAATAAGATTGTTCGCTACGCTTTTTCCTTCTGACATATAAAGGTTCCTCCTGAATTAAAAACATCGATCTGAAAACTACACTGGTGTATTCAGCAACCACCGTGCCACTCGGCACAACAGCTCATGCCCAGAAAAATTTATTGTGGATTCGGGCAAAACTGTGCAAAGATCGTGGAGTTCCGAACAATTTTTATTCAGAAAAAAGGAGAAAGGTCTATGTTCAGCGCTATCGGTACAGTCATCGTCGGTTTGATCGTGGGCGTCATCGCCCGGTTTTTGCTGCCCGGTAAAGAGGCCCTGCCCGATGGCCTTACCGGCATTCTTCTTACGGTCGTGGTCGGCATCGCGGGTGCCTTTCTGGGTACTTTCATCGGCGGAGCTCTCTGGGGCGGAGCGAATTATGCCGCCGGGTGGATCATGTCTATTGTCGGTGCGGTGATCTTGCTCCTGCTTTTACGGCTCGTTTTCGGTGCCAAGGCTCAATAGTCTGGTCGAAATCTAAAAGATGGAAAGGCTCCGCCTCGTGCGGGGCTTTTTGTTTTTCATGGCAGCGGGAGAGAAGTTGTGGAAGCCCGGCCCGATTGGCGCTTTTATCGGGACACGCAGAAAAGGCCCTAAGTTTCCACGCTCCGTTGCGCGTGGATCAGGAAAGGCGGACGGCATTTTTGAAGAGAGGTGCCGGCCGTCTTTCCGCGCTTTGGCGTCTCAAAAGCAGGTGTGACGCCTGTCACTTGACCCAAGGCGTAGAATAGAGATGGGAAGCCGAAATCTTTTCGGCGAAGGAGGTAAATATTATGCGAACCCATCACAAAATTATTATTGCAACACTACTCATGGCGTTCGCCTGCGTTTCCGCGTTTGCCCAAGCTGGGCAACGTGAAACATATACCGGAACGATCATCAGTTTTGGCACCGGATTAAGTACACGAACGACGACCGCTACGTTTACGCTTGATCTTCGGGGGCGTACGACAGATGAGCAGGCGGCTCGCTTCTTGGCCGTTTTGGCCGAGGGCGGCCAGGACACACTTCTAAAGGAGTTGAATGACGAGGATCTCGGGTCGTTTTCGGTTGGCGGCCGGCTCGGCCGGACGATCAACGCCGTCAGGGTTAGAGAAGTGGACGGAAAGATCCGCGTTTTCGCAGTCTTCGAACGCTGGATAAGGTTCGCGGAACTAAGAGGCGGATACAACTCGGTAGATTATCCGTTCGGGATCGTCGAGCTTTTCATCGACCCGAAGACCGGCCGCGGTGAGGGTACCTACATCGCAGCAGCGAAGATCCGCTGGAAACGCGACTCGAAGGACGGGGAATACCACGTCGAGATAGAGAATTTCGCGACGTTCCCGGCCCGGCTAATGGGCGTGATGAAACGAAAATAGCCGGGTTCAGCTTGCTGCGTCGGCCGATTCGGGCGGGAGCTCCATTCGGATAAGGCCGTCGAATTGGACGTTGTAGCCGACACCTTTAACAGGGACCGACATCTCTTCCTCGGTCTTGCCCTCGGCGTTTGCTATGCCGATGCTGGCAAAATAGCATGATGCCCCGTGCGCCTTGGCATGGCGGACAAGCGTTTCGAACGCTTCCATTCCTTCCTCAAACCGCCCGCGTTTCGGGTGAACATCGGTGCGGACGACAAAGAAGGCAAGTTCGCCTTCTTTTTTTGCGACGAGCTGCGGCTCGGTGCGGATATCGGCCAGGACGTCTGCCGAGTCGATCACCCAGCCGTCCTTTTCGAGCTGTTTGTAAAGAATTTCGACACCGAAAGCATGGATGTCCGCCGGCGTCATCAGTTCACGTTCTTCCATCGTTTTAATCGTAACGTTCGCGGGCTTTGCGGCAAAGCCGCGGCCGACGCCTCACGCCCAAAATTCCACAATTTGAGGGGCTCAGTTCTCTCTTGACTTATTTCCGACTTGGCTCTATTTTCAAACCACAGTTAATTTCATTGCATTCCGCCCGCGTTTCGCCGGAGAAGCTGTTAGTGTCCATCTTTTGGGAACTTCCGTTAGCTATCCGACCAGTGATCGCCGGCTATCTTCAGGTTCCGAATGTGAAAGTAAAGCGCACCTCGGAATTGTCTCGTTGACCTTATCTTTTGGAGGAGAAAATGAAAGAAGTCTCAGGTTTTTTCAAACACTACAGATCGATCGCGGCGGCGGTTACGCTTGCCGTGTTCTTCGCGATCGGGCTTGGTGTCAATGTCGCTGACCCTGTTAAGGCAAATGAAAATACGGCCGAAAAGGCTGAAGTTCAGCCCGCGGTCGGTGCCAATGTGGTCGTGAACCCGGGCAACGGGCAATATTCGACGCTGACCGCCGCATTCGACGCGATCAATGCAGGTACTCATACCGGCGCCGTGACCGTCACGATCTTTTCGAACACTACCGAGCCCGGATCTGCTGTCCTCAACTCGAGCGGAGCCGGTGCGGCATCATACACGTCTGTGACGATACAGCCCGGAAGCGACAATGTGACCGTCGCCGGGCCAAGTCTTCAAGGCCGCGGCCTGATCGAGCTAAACGGTGCTGACAATGTCATCATTGATGGCGACAATCCGAATACTGCCGGTACGAACCGAAACCTTACTCTTCAAAACACAGCAGCGAATACGGTCACATTCACGTCAGTGATCCGAGTTGCCCTAAACACGACAACCGTCACGACGGCAAACGATAATCGCATCCGAAACTTGAATATTGTCGGGAGTTCGACCGGACAGAATATTTCGACCGCAACTTCGACGACGGGTTCGGCAAATACAACGTTCGGCATTTTTCTCGGACCAAACGCATCGGGCGATGTTACAGCCCCGACTGCGATCACATCGGTCACAACGGGCGTTGGGGCCGGAGCTACCGCCTCGGGCTTTGAGATCGACAATAACCGAATTGTGACGGCTGCCCGCGGCATCTCGATGAATGCTTCTGCCGCAACGGTGCTCGGCGGACTTGATATTTCTCAGAACGAGATCGGCAACCCAGTAGCTGGGGATGTTGACCAAGTGACCGCCGCCGGGATCACCATCGGCGGTTCGACCGGGGCATTGATAAGCGGGAACACCATTTACCTCGAAGGCTATATCGCCTCGAGTGCGGCAAACCACGGCATCGCGGTCGGCGTGCTCAGCTCGACTGCCACAGGGGCTATCATCGAGAACAA
The DNA here is from genome assembly GCA_964526245.1 of uncultured Chloracidobacterium sp. Classification (GTDB taxonomy): domain Bacteria; phylum Acidobacteriota; class Blastocatellia; order Pyrinomonadales; family Pyrinomonadaceae; genus OLB17. The sequence continues at coordinate 32,803 of CAZGLZ010000011.1, forward strand.
CAAGGTCAATCGGGTAAAGAATAATAACCCGAACACGTGGTCCGCGTGGGGCGTAACCCTCGGCGGCGGTAATGGCCACGCTGTAAGGAACAACTTCGTCTCAAATGTGATCAACGATCAGACCGCCGGAACCGGTGGCTTTGGTACTACTTTTGGTGCCTACGGCATCCGCATCGCTTCGGGAACCGGGCACTTCGTTTATCACAACTCTGTTCACCTTTCCGGTAACATGGGCGGAACGACCAGCACGAACCTTACGGCCGCGTTCGTCATGACCGCGACGACACAAACGGGTGTTGATGTTCGAAATAACCTATTCTCGAACCAGATAGCCGGCGGAAATCCGGCCGGTACGCGAAATACGGTCATCTACCTTCCGCCAAGTGCGACGAGCGCGATGAACCTGACCATGAACAACAACGGTATGTTTGCGGGCGGCGACGCGCTCAACACGCTCGGCCAATCCGGAACCACGTTTGCGACAAGCATTAACTTCACGGTCGCCGACTTTAACCCGTCCACAACCACCCCTGCGACGAATTTAAGAGCTTATACGACCACACTCTCGGCCGCGGGCACGAACGACAACGCGTCGTTCGCATTCACGGGAGCACCTCCGTTCGTCAGCAACTCGGACCTACATATTCCTGATGGCACGGCAACGCCGCTTGAATCACGCGGGACGGGCGTCAGCGTTGGATTCGATATCGACGGACAGGCACGTAATGCGACAACGCCGGACATCGGTGCAGATGAATTCGCGGGTGTGTTTGTTACAGACTTCCTCCCGCCGTCACAAACATACACGCCGTTCGGTAACACCGCGCAGACCACGAATCGTGTTCTTACGGTGACAATGACCGACGAAACCGGTGTGCCGACCGCCGGCGGTACGGTACCGCGGATCTATTTCCGCAAGGGCGCCGGTTCGTACGTTTCGACCGCCTGCGCATTGACGGGCGGCACCGGGACGAACGGAACCTGGGACTGCACCATCGATGTCGCACTTCTCGGTGGGGTAGTTCTCGGCGATACGGTTTCTTATTTCACCATCGCTCAGGACACGGCTACACCGATCAATGTCGGAACCAATCCGGGCGGCGGAACGGCCACGGACGTTAACACCGTAACGAATCCTCCGGGCACGCCGAACAGCTACCTGATCGTCGGAGCACTTCCGGCGACGGTCAACGTCGGCACGGGTGAGACATTCACATCGCTTACCAATGCAGGCGGCCTCTTTGAGGCTTTGAACAGCGGCTTTACGCTCGCCGGGAACACGACGATCCTCATCACGACCGATCTAACCGCAGAAACCGGTGCGGTCGGCCTTAACGAGTTCGCCGAGGACGGCCCGGGCGGTTATACGCTGACGATCCGGCCGTCGGGCGGTGCACGTGTTATCAGCGGATCCGGTGCGGCGAGCAACGGGTTGATCAACCTCAATGGAACGGATCGGTTGGTGATCGATGGTTCACTCACACCGGGCGGAACGACTCGCGACCTGACCATCACAAACAATCAAACCGGAACTTCCACGGTCATCTGGTTCAAGACGATCGGAACGAACGGCTGCAACAACAACGTTATCCGGAATACCATCATCAATGGTGCGGCGATCCCCAACTCAACGACGACCGCCGGCATCCTTACCGGCAGCAGCACGACCATCGGCAACGACGGCTCTGCTCCGCAGAACAACAACACCATCCAGAACAACTGGATCTATCGCGTTCAGAACTCGCTCTATGTTCGCGGCGGAACGGCCGCAAACATCGACGAGGGCTGGACCATTATCGGCAATACGCTCGGTTCGAATGATGCCAACGACAACAACATCTTCCGCGGTATGTTGATCGGCAATGCAAACAACTTCATCGTTGCGAACAATACGGTCAATGGAGTCCGCTCAACGACCACCACCACGGCGGCGATGAGCGGAATCCAGGTCGGCCTCCTTGCGACCAACGGCGTTGTTGCGAACAACGCGATACGAAACATCAAGAATGTCAGCGGAAGCGGCACGGGTGCATTCGGCATTTCGGTCATCGCTACCTCCGCGGCATCGAACGTCTCGATCACGAACAACATGATCGACGACATCGCGGCAAATGGCTCGGCAACCGTTGGCAGCAATGGCCACGGCATCTCGATCACAGGCGGTTCGGGCTGGAATGTTTACTACAACTCGGTGAACATGGGCACGAATCAGGCATCTGGAACGACCTCCGCGATGTTCGTCTCGGCGGCAGTAACGGCGGCCGGAGCGGTAAATGCAAGGAACAACATCCTTGCAAATACGCAGACCTCCGGGGCGACCCGCTTTAGCGTTTACAGCCTTGCTCCGGCAAGCATCTTCGGTACGATCAACAATAACAACTACTTCTCGTCTGAGAACGTAGGGTTCATTGGCGGTTCGGCCCGAGTTACGCTTGGCGACTGGCAGACGGCCACAACGCAGGACGCTAACTCGGTAGCGGTCGATCCGCTCTTCGTTTCGGCGAGCGATCTGCACATCACGGCGAGCAGCCCAATGATCGGAGCCGCGGCACCGATCGCCGGCATCACGATCGACATCGACGGCCAGACTCGCGACGCGGCGACACCGGACATCGGCGCCGACGAGTTCGTCTCAACCGCTCCGGGGCCGCCGGCGGTAATCTCCGGTCAGGTCACGGATGCGGGCCAGAACGGACTCGCGTTCGTAATGGTCACTCTCAGTGGGCCCGCTTTCGGGGATGTTGGCTTCACCGTTATGACCAACAGCTTCGGCCGGTTCACTTTCCCGGCGGTGCCGACGAACGTTACCTACACGGTAACGGTCTCGAACCCGCGGCGTTACGTTTTCGCCAATCCTTCGCAGCAGATCAACCTGCAGGGAGACGTCGATAACGTCAACTTCATCGGCAGCGAACCTTAGTTCGCGGCCATTTCGTTAACCCGAGGGGCGGAGCGATCCGCCCCTCAGCGTTCCATTTTTCTTCAGTAGGACTACATTTGCATAGTTAGAATATGGCGTTTCTATATATTGATTCGTTCGTGCCCGGGGCTTCGGAGCTTCCCGGGATAGTTGACGACAAGAATTTTCTGCTCAAGCGGATGAAACTTGTCCTGCTGAAGATCTCAGGCCCACCGGTGATCACATCTTACGGTTACCTTTACCCGAGCCCGCCCAAAGGCCTGGATCGACGGCGGGATGGGCTCAAGGCAAACTACAAAAAGATCTGGGACGATACGATCATCGCATTTGACTGGAATACCTATGGAGCAACCGCGAATGTAGAGACCTACGAGATCAACATTGGCGAGTTTTTTCTCAAGAAACAGATCACTGACCTGCAGATGCAAAAGGTAGTGCTACATGAGACCTTGCACCTAATGGTCGATCTCCCGAAAAGCCTCAATTTTGCATTGCACCACGGGCAGATTAATAAGATCATTTCGAAAGGGCTCAATCTCCCAGGCCCTCCGAATCCGTTTTGCCCGGATTGATCCGGTGCGAATGGGTATTTGCCCTCCGCTTGGCTTTAGCCCGGTCGGCGGCTTTGGTAGTCTGTTCTGGTATGAAGAGCTTTCTTTTTGCGTTGATCTTCGCAGTTGCCATGACCATTCAAGCCGCCGGACAGGCGAACCCTGATCATTACACCATTTTCACCTCAGATGGGAAGCCGGCCACGCTCGACGACATAATGCGGGCCGCGGCGGTATCTGACGCCGTTTTTCTCGGCGAATATCACGACGACACGGTCGCCCACGCTCTTCAGTTCGAGATCTTCAAACGTGCAGTTGAGCAGTTCGGCCCGAACCGAAAGGTCCAGCTCTCGCTCGAAATGTTCGAGCGCGACGTTCAGGTCGTGCTGGATGAATACCTTGCCGGCAGGATCACCGAGGATCACTTCCTCCGCAGTTCGCGGCCCTGGAACAACTACAAGACCGACTACCGGCCGCTGGTCGAGCTCGCGAAAGAGAAGCGGCTGCCCGTGATCGCGGCAAATGCTCCGCGGCGATACGTCAACATGGTCGCCCGGCTCGGCAAAGATTCGGTCCTCTCGCTTTCGAAAGATGCGAAGAAATGGCTTGCTCCGCTCCCGTTTGGCGAGCCTTCTGAAGCCTATTCTAAAAAGTTCAACGCATTGATGGGCAAGATCCACGACGCCTCGCAACCCGTCAGCCCGATGCTCTATTCGCAAACGCTCTGGGACGCGACGATGGCATACTGGGTCGCCAAGGCCCTGAAAGAGCACAAGGGCTCACTCGTCGTCCACCTCAACGGCGGGTTCCATACCGAGTCGCGGCTCGGAACCATCGAAAAGCTCGCCAAATACCGCTCAAAGGCAAAGTCCCTGGTCGTAACCATGCGGTACGAAGAAAACTTCCGCACCTTCGACCCGGCCAAACACACCGGCCTCGGCGACTTCGTGATCCTGACCGACAGCAAACAGCCCCGCAGCCAACGCTAGTTCGGCCCGTTCGGCATTTGACATTACTGAGGTGCGCGCCTATTCTTCTTGCAAATGAAAATCGTTTGCAATAAGAATGATGATACTCAAAGATCTAAAAGAATCGACCGCCGAAATGCATGAGCAGTTGGAATCGCTCGTCAGCGTTTTGGACGAATCCGGAACGCTCGAGAGCTACAAAGCTCTTATCGCCCGTTTCTTTTTGCTTTACCGGGCGATAGAGGGAGCGATGCCGGCCGCGGAACTGCGGGCTAAGGGATACGACCTCTCGGTCCGAGCGAAGCTGCCAAGCCTTGAAACTGACATTGCAGCCCTTGGCATAGCAAATCCCGAACATCTTGCAGGAATTGCGGAGCCGGTGTCGATCGACATCCGAAGCCTCGACCGGGCCTTCGGGGCGGCCTACGTTCTCGAAGGAGCAACACTCGGCGGACAGGTTATCAGCCGCCACCTAAAAGCGGAGTTGGGCATCGGGCCGGAGAACGGCGGAGCGTTCTTCAACAGCTACGGTAAAGCGGTCGGGCCGATGTGGAAGGAGTTCGGAGCGGCAATCACCGCTTTCGCTGAAGCCGGAGCGGATAACGCGGCTATCATTGACGGTGCGAAGGACACGTTCGGACTCTTCATCAGGTGCTTTGCCGACGGCCGAAAAGTTAGAAGTATGTCTAATTAAGTCAGGTTTCGTGAGTTATTTAATCTAATTGTATCGGTATCAACTGTCGGTGATAGTCTGATTTACGACGAAAGGTCTAAATTCCCAGAATTCAGGAGCTATTATGCAAAGTTTTATACGATCGTTCGAAGGCACGGTGCGAAGGGCATCTGCCTTGGCCATTTTGGCGGCGGTCTTTTTCATCAACGTGCCGGCACAAGTGCCGGCGGGCATACGGATCACCGTAAAGGACTCGGCCGGTGCGGTCGTCTCCGGTGCCGCCGTTAAGATAACCACGCGGTCCGGGGCGACCCGTACGGCCGTTACCGGCGAGACCGGCGTGGCCGAGTTCGAACTCGCCCTTGATGGTGAGCTACGCGTGGTCGTTTCAGCCGCCGGCTTCCCGGATAAACTCGTGTCGCTTGCCGGCAATGGAGCGGCGATCGATTCCGAGATCGTTCTCGACCTGGGAACGATAAATGAATCCGTTACCGTCACCGCGGCCCGGACGCAGATCTCCTCAGAAGAAACTCCGGTTCCGGTCAGTGTTCTTGGCAGCGAAGAGATCGCCCGCAAGGGCATCAACACGCTCGGCGATGTCTTCCGGACGCTTCCGGGAACTTCGACCGTCAACGAAGGTGCGTTTCAGGTCCGTCCGCGTATTCGCGGGCTCGACAGCAACCGCGTGCTTATCCTCGTGGACGGCGAGCGGCTTAACAATGCGCGGACCTCAACAGGCCAATCGGGGATCGAAGGCGGACTTGTCGAAACCTCACAGATCGAATCCATCGAGGTGGTCCGCGGAAGCGGTTCGGTGCTTTACGGCACAGATGCCCTCGCCGGCACCATCAACATCATCACCAAGGACACGCCGACACGCCGCGATAGCGGGTTCCGATTCGGTGCCGCTCTCGATACGTTCTACAGTTCCAATGAGTCCGGCCGACGCGGCAATTTAGCCGTGACCGGGTCGGGCAAGTATTTTGCGTTTCGGGTCGCTCAGTCGCTCGAGCGATATGGCAATTATTCGACCGGCGATCCGGCCGGCCGTGTGATCGATGGCGTAACCGAAGACGGCGAAGTGCTCAACTCGCAGTCGCATGGCGGGAATACGCAGGCGACCGGGCGTTTCTTTATCAACGAGACGAACACGCTCAAGCTCAATTACGAGCGGCGTCGGGCGTCGAATATCGGGTCGCCGACGCTTGTCGGGGTGTTCAATGGTTTCTTCCCGTTCTCGAACCGCGATAAGTTCAGCGGCCGCTACGATGTTGCTGCCGTCACCAAGAACCTGCAGCGTGTTTCGGTAATGGGCCACTATCAGACCCAGAACCGGAACTTCACGAATATCCTGACGGTCCCGCCGGTCCTGCCGTTCTTTCCCGGCCAGTACCAGTTCAGCGAGACCGTTACTGACACGGACAGCACGGGCTTTGACGTCCAGACCGATTGGATCTTCGGCACTCGGGTGAACCTGATCGCCGGAGCCAGCTATTTCAACGATTTCAATTCGGATCGCCGGCTTTTCATAACGGCAACGACGCCGGCCTCACCGAACCGCAGCGTCTCGACGACGCGGAGCGTCCCGGATGCATCGCTCTCGAACATCGCTGCTTTCGCCCAGGGCGAGATACGCATCACAAAGCGGCTGAAGGCGGTCGCCGGCATTCGCTTTGACCGGTTCAGGACATCGGCGGAGCCGACGGCGGAGTTCTCGCTGCCCGGTTCGCTGACGCCGAGCCAGATCGAAGACCTCGGTCTCGACGGCCTGACCTCAGGCCTCTCGGTCGATAATTCAGCGGTGACGGGCGATGTGGGGCTTGTCTTTGTCGTCAACCCGAACCTGAATCTCTCGGCAAGGGTCGGACGGTCATTCCGGACGCCTAACATCTTCGAGCGGTTCTTTACGGACTTTGGCTCGGTCGGCGGCTTTTTGGTCGGTAATCCGAACCTCGACCCCGAGACTGGCGTCAATTTCGACGCGACCGTGCGGTTCAAGACGTCGCGTTTTTCCGGTTCGGTGACCTATTTCAACAACCAGTACGAGAATTTCCTCGCGACCCAAACGGCACTTGACCGCGACGGAATGCCGATCGTGCTCCCGCGGCCGGCTCCGCAGCAGCCGATACCGGTCTTCCAGACCCAGAACGTCCGCCGTGCCCGCATTCAGGGACTTGAGGCGGAGATCGAAGCACCGATCAAGATCAGCCTCGGGTATCTGACGCCCTACGGGAATTTCAGCTATCTTCGCGGCGACGACCTCGACGATGATGTTCCGCTGGATGTGATAAGCCCGCTTCGGACCAACGCCGGTTTCCGTTGGCAGAACTTCCTGAAGAATTACTACATGGACTACAACGCTCGTATTGTCGTGACCCAGGACAGGCTTTCGCCGGCGTTTCTGCTGCCGGTCAACCAGGGCGGCAACGGCGGCCCGGAACCGGGATTCGTGACGCACAACGTGAGCGGCGGATATATCTTCCGAAAGGAACGGTTCAACTTTTCCGTCAATCTCGGTGTCTCGAACATCTTCGACCGATTTTACAGTGAGCAGTTCGTTTTTGCTCCGGCACGCGGACGTTCGTTCACTATCGGGACGACGTGGCAGATAAGATAAGTCTGTTCACCCAAAATGAAAAGAGCCCGGTGACTTACGCGTCCCGGGCTCTTTACTTTTTGTGGCGAGGCTACTTTGGCCGGGCCGCGGTGAAGGGAAGGGTCCCGAAGCCGGGGACGTTGAGCGTGCCCTTCATCTTGTCACCTTCGAGTGTTCCGGACATCTCGATCGTGGTCGGGCTGCCCTGCACATCCGCTTGGATCGTTCCGGTCACCTTGTTCCCATCAACCTTGCCTTTTTCGATCTTGCCGCCGCCGACCGGCGATGCCATTGTTCCGGTAAAGTCGTTATCGGCCTGCGTGATCTCGAGATTCAGGTCGATAAGTTGCCCGCCGGCATCGACCGTCATCGTCCATTTGCCGCTGAGGTTCCCCGGGCCGGTAGAACCGCCCGATGTGCCCGGATCGGCAACCGTCACTTTCGAAACATCGACCGTGATCTCGCCAAGCCGTTTCGCGACCTCCGGCGTCATCGTCGTCTGATAGCGTCCGCCAAGGTGCTTGGCAAGGAACTTCTCTGCGGCGGCGACCATCGCCATATTGTTGACCGGACGTGCGAATCCGTGGCCTTCATCCGGTGCGAGGATGTACTCGACCGGATATTTTCGGTCGCGGAGAGCGATGACGATCTGGTCCGATTCGCGTTGCTTGACCCGCGGGTCATTCGCTCCCTGAACGATCATCAGCGGCGTTTTGATCTTGTCCGCGTGCAGGTGCGGCGATTGCCGCTTCATTTGGGCAAGGCCTTCCGGCGTTCGCGGGTCGCCCATTCGTTTGTAGAAAGTCTCTCGAATTGCTTCCCAATAGGGCGGGATCGAATCAAGCAGCGTCTGCAGGTTCGAAGGCGGCACGATCGCCACCGAGGCGGCATAAACATCCGGCGTAAAGGTCACACCGGCAAGTGCCGCATATCCGCCGTAGCTTCCGCCCATTATGCCGACGCGTTTGGCATCGACCGTTCCCTGATCAACGAGGTACTTTATGCCCCACGTGATATCGTCCTGCATCTTCTCGCCCCATTCGTTGTTACCGGCGTTCAGAAACTTCTTTCCAAATCCGGTCGAGGCACGGAAGTTCGGCTGCAGAACCGCATAGCCGCGGTTTGCGAGAAACTGGGCATAGCTGTCGTAGCCCCACGTATCGCGGCCCCAGGGTCCGCCGTGCGGAAAGACGACGAGCGGCAGGTTCTTTGCCGCGAGGCCCTTCGGCAGCGTGAGATACGCTTGTATCTCGAGGCCGTCCGAAGACTTGTACCGAACCGAGGTCATCGGCGAAAGTGCCTTTCGGTCCAGCTTTTCGCGGACCTGATAAAGCGTTGAAAGATTTCGGCTGCCGGTGTCGTAAACCCAGACCGTGCCGGGGTCAACGTCGCTCGAGCTGACGACGATGAACTTCTTTTCATCACGGGTTGCTGACTGGAAATTGATCTCGCGGTCGCCGAGCCGCTTCTTTATGTCGTTGTAATACTTCTCGTATTTCTTGTCCTTGAAATAGATACGCGGCTTGTCGTCGTAGTAAACGGTCGCGACGATGTCCTTCGTGACGCTCGAAAAATTGACGCCGTCAAGATCGACCTTGCCGAGCGGATCGCCCTCGACCTTTTCGACCTTGCCGGTCGCGACGTCCAGCAATGCCAGCTCGATCAGGTCGAGCGAACCCTTGTTCGTGCGGAGATATACTCGCTTTCCGTCCTTATGAAATCCGCTCGGGCCGCAATCCTCGAATGCGTTGCAGTCATAGATCCTGGTCGTCTTGCCGTCGGCTTCGACCCGGAGCAATTCGGTGTCGCCATTTGGTGCCGAGCGAACGGCCATTCGGAGCTTGTCGGCGTGGTCAAAGACCATCCCTTGAAGGCGGTCGCGGTTCTCGCTGATCAGCGTCCGCTCGCCGGTCGAGATCTTTACTTTGTATAGGTCGTGCCACGCCTTGTCGCGCTCGTTGAGCCCGACATAGATAGCATCCGGATCCGATTCCGGCACGTGTTGGATGATCGCCCTTACGCCTTGTGCGGCCGTTATATTGCGAGCGGCCGGGACCGGCGACCCCGCGGCCGGTTTGTCCATCGGGTTGACGGCGTAAACGTTGAAGTTCTCGTCGCCGCCGTTGTCCTGTACGAACAGGATGAACTTGCCGTCGCGCGACCAAAAGTAGGAGCGGACGGGCCGCTTCTGGTCGTTCGTCATCGGCCGAGCCGCCGAGAACGGCTCCGAAAAGCCCTTGACCCAGACGTTCATCGTTCCGTTGAGCGGCTTGATGAACGAGATATATTTTCCGTCGGGCGAGATCTGTGCGCCCGAGTACTCCGGGTTATCGAAAAAGATCTCGCGGTCGATAAGCGGCGGCTGCTGTGCGGTCGCGGCCGGCTGCGATGCGGCAAGCGCGAGGGCGAGCCCAAGAAAAACCAATGTTCTTTTCATATCTGTCTCCGAATGTTCGTGAAAAACTAGTCTTAATCTCTACGACCGCCCGCAGCGATCGGTTCAATAAAATCCGACCGATGGATCTTCAAGCCACCGTCTCTTCTTGAAACGCTGCTCGGTCCAGAGTGCCGGGAAGTGCTCGACCTTTGGCTGCTCGCCGGGGATGAAGACCACCGTCAGGCCGTCGAACCGATAGGGCATTTCAAACACGCCGAAGATGCGGCGGTAAACAAGTGCTGTCCGTGTGATCAACCGCTGTTTCTGCAGGTCGATCGCCCCGAGCGGGCCGGCGATGTCCTCGCTACCGCGTGTCTTTACCTCGACAAAGCAGATCGTTTCGCCATCGAGCGTGATCAGGTCTATCTCGCCGCGTACCTGAACGCCTTTCGTGTTCCGGCCGATCGGGGCAGTAAAGTTCCTAGCGACGAGCCGATGGCCGAGCGATTCGAGAAATTCGGCCGCAAGTTCCTCGCCCTTTGTGCCGGTAGCCCTTGTCGCGGCCTGCGGCAAGGAACTATCCTTTTCTAAAAGGTTCAGAGGTCCGTTCGGCGAGTCCATATTTTCCGGTCGCCCGAATTATAACAGAAACGGCCTTTATGGTCTTACATCGACAAAATGCAGAAACCGCAAAAATACACAAATAAGCTGATCAACGAGAGCAGCCCGTATTTGCTCCAGCACGCACATAACCCGGTGGATTGGTATCCCTGGGGCGACGAGGCGTTCGAGCGTGCCCGGGCCGAGGATAAGCCCGTTCTGGTCAGCATCGGCTATTCGGCCTGCCACTGGTGCCATGTGATGGAGCACGAGTCCTTTGAGGACGAGGCCGTCGCGGCCATCCAGAACGAGCACTTCATCAACATCAAGGTCGATATGGAAGAGCGGCCCGACGTCGATCAGATCTATATGAACTTCGTTCAGCTCACGACCGGCCGCGGCGGCTGGCCGATGAACGTTTTCGTCACTCCGGAAAAGCTGCCTTTCTTTGGCGGCACGTATTTCCCGCCGAGCCCGCGATACGGTATGCCGAGCTGGCCGCAGCTCCTGCAGAGCATCGCAGAGGCGTGGCGGGAACGCCGCGATGAGCTGATGGGCTCGGCGTTCGAGATACTGGGCGAACTGCGGCGGCTGACGGTCGCCGAACCGGCCGCGTCGGGGCTCAACACCGAACTGCTCGACACGGCGTTCGCGAGCTTCGTCCGTTCTTTCGACGCCAAGAACGGCGGTTTCGGCGGAGCCCCAAAGTTTCCGGCGGCGATGTCGATGGAATTTCTGCTCCGCTACTGGAAGCGGACGGGCAATGAGAACGCCCTGACGATGGTCAAACACACGGCCGAAAAAATGGCCCGGGGTGGCATCTATGATCAACTCGGCGGCGGCTTTCACCGCTATGCGGTCGATGCCATCTGGCTTGTCCCGCACTTCGAGAAGATGCTCTACGACAACGCCCAGCTCATTCGCATCTACCTTCACCTCTATCAGATAACGAAGGATAACTTCTTTCGCCTGATCGCCAAGGAAACACTTGAATACGTCCGCCGCGAGATGATCGGCCCGGAAGGCGGATTCTACTCGACGCAGGACGCCGACAGCGAGGGCGAGGAAGGGAAGTTCTTCGTTTGGACGCCCGAGGAGATCGTCGAGATACTGGGCGAGAACGAGGCCCGCATATTTTGCCTTTACTACGACATCACCGAGGAAGGGAACTTCGAGGGGCACAACATTCCCAATATCAAAAACGCTCCTGGGGATACCGCAAAAGCACTCGGCATCAGCGTAGATGAGCTTGCAGCCTCTGTCGAACGCAGCCGCGAGAAGCTTTTTGCCGAACGCGAGAAACGCATCAAGCCGTTTCGCGATGAGAAAATTCTGACCGCCTGGAACGGCCTGATGCTCGCGGCATTTGCCGAGGCAGCGGCGGTTCTTGGAAACGATGAATATCTTGCGGCCGCAAAAGCGAATGCCGATTTTCTTCTCGGTGAACTTGTCAGCGAGGGCCGCGTGCTCCGAACCTGGAAGGACGGCCAGGCAAAGCTGAACGGCTATATCGAGGACTACGCAAACCTTGCCGACGGCCTGCTCGAGCTTTATCAGGTCTCCGGCGAAACCCGGTATTTCACAGAAGCTCGGCGGCTGGCCGAGATGATGATCACCGAATTTTGGGATGCGGAGAACGGCGGCTTCTATTTCACCTCGAACGACCACGAGGAACTTATCGTCCGCAACAAGGACTTCAATGACAATGCAACGCCATCGGGAAATTCGGTCGCCGCGGATGTTCTGTTGAAGCTCGCGAAATTTACTGGCGAGGAAAAATACGAGCGATTTGCGATGACCGTGCTTCGGCTGATGTCCGGACAGATCCGCCGTTTTCCGAATGGCTTTGTGCGGGCACTCGCAACGCTCGAATTTGCTCTCGGCGAAACGAAAGAAGTTGCGATCGTCGGAGATGATGCAGGCGAACTTGCCGCGGAACTTTGGCGCGAATACCGGCCGCTGAAGGTCGTCGCGGTCGCGGGCGAAGCAGCAGGGAATGATGTACCGCTTCTCGAAGGCCGGCCACCGGTTGACGGGAAAGCTGCCGCCTATGTTTGCGAAGGCTTTGTCTGCAAGCGGCCGGTCACGTCAGCGGAGGAGCTTGCCGAGCTTCTGTAATCAAAAGAGCAAACGCAAAAAGAAAAGCACCGCGTCCTAGGTACGAGGTGCTTTTCAATTTTGAACTGAACGAGCGACTATTTGTTAGCGTTCGCAGCAGTGTTGCTGGTTGCGTTAGCAGCCGGCTTGTTAGCCATTGCATTTGCAGCGTTCGCAGCCGTGTTAGCAGCCGTGTTAGCAGCATTTGCAGCCGTGTTGGCAGCCGTCTGAACAGCGTTCGCAGCCTGGTTCATTGCGTTGGCAGCCTGGTTCATTGCGTTGGCAACAGCTTTGTTAGCATTTGCCGCAGCGTTGTTGGCGGTGCCGGCATCGCCGCAAGCCATACCGAGAGCACCCATTGCCAAAAGGATCGTAAGTCCGATAACTTTCTTCATTTGAAATTCTTCTCCTGTCTTCTTCAAAGATTAAATTTAACCTATATTTTCGCCGGACAATAAAACGTCCGGAGACGTCCCAATAACAAGCAGAATTATGGAACAATCGACAATATAGTAATCAACGCCCCGATAGTCAACCCCCAAAACGCGAAAACTTGCCCTTTAACCAAACCGAATCAAGCGTTTAAACGCCGCGGAATTGATATCCGAATTACCAGAAAATGAAAAGCACCGGCCGGTGTGAACCGATCGGTGCCCTTAAATTCTTCCCTAGAGAAGAAGCTTACTTTGCGTTGGCGTTAGCCGGCTTGTTTGCGTTGGCCGAGCTGTTTGCCGTCGAATTCGAGGTCGAATTCGAAGTCGAGTTCGAAGTGGTGTTCGAGGTCGAGTTCGAGGTCGTGTTCGAAGTCGTGTTCGAGGTGGTGGCGTTCGACGTCGTGTTCGAGGTCGTGTTAGCCGCGGTGTTCGTGTTCGCCTTGTTAGCGTTTGCGTTGGTAGCGGTGTTGTTTGCCGGAGCAGCATCACCACAAGCCATACCCATTGCACCAAGAGCGATAACGGTTGAAAGAACAAAAACCTTCTTCATATCTTGCAAGATCTCCTGTCTTCTAAAGAGATTGTGTATCCTGTTTCTAAACTAATTTACTGCCGTAGCAGTTTGCCCCGAAATGATCAATTTCAAGGCAAACGTCACTATAGAAATCCCAAAGCCTCTAGTCAACCCCAAAAATCAAAAAAAGCGGCATTTTTGAAATATTTTTTTGACCCTTTTTTCTCGAAAAACTCGTGCAGTTTTCCGCCCGCATCAGGCTAAAGTCTGTTGACGCCGGTCGCCGTCTCGCGTAAGCTCTCATTTGAGCGTCCCAACGCTTGTCCCAACCGTTCCTTATCGCGTCTATCATCAAGCCAATGGCCGATTCTAACGAGGTTAAAAATGCCGAAGCCGGTTCCGAGATCGACCGGGCACAGTTCGCATTGCTGCTCTTCGGACTGATCGCGCCGGCCATTACTTTTGCCATCGCCGTTTCAAACCTTTCGATGTTCGCCAAGACCGCGGCCCTCGTCGGGCTTTCGGCCGTTTACGGCATCGGCTGGCTTGCGGCACTAAGACGCCGAAGCCCGGACCCGGAAAAAGATTCGACAACCGACATCCCTTTGGCTCCGTGCGTGATCATTGATCCGGCAGACGAAATGGATATCGGCTCTCTTGCCCACCCGCGAACGAGCCTGCCGAATGAGCGTGCCTTTTTCGTCGTTCTCGAAAATCAGCTTGCCGAATCCGCAAGGTCAAAGGACGAACGCCCGCTTTCGGTCCTCTCGATCGACATCAAAGCGTTTGACGATATCTGCAAGCGCTTCGGCAATTCGACGGGCGACCGGCTGCTTAGGTTCGCCGCTGAGGCCATCGCGTCGCAGCTCAGAAAAATGGACCTGATAACGCACTTCGGTGCCGCCGAGTTCAACGTTGTCCTGCCGACGGCCAATGCAGCGACCGCCGCCGAGATAATCGCTCGCATCAACGA
>CAZGLZ010000011.1:47515-54437 GCA_964526245.1 uncultured Chloracidobacterium sp.
CATCAACGACGAGCTTCTTTCCCGTCCGTTCGAGGCATCCGACGACGAAACAATAAAGGTGTGGCTCAGCTTCGGTACCGCGACCTTCCTCAAAGACGGTGAATCCGCTGACCAACTCCTGAAGATCGCCCGGCAGCGAAAGCTGGATGAAAGCGGCGGGAACGTCGTTTCCATCGAACACAATTACGTCAACTGATCAAGCCTCCCAATTCCGCCGACCTGTGCTACATTCTTAGCCGATGGCAAAGATAAGCTTCTACGGCGGCGTCGGTACGGTCACCGGTTCCAAATATCTCATCGAACACGACGGCAAGAAGGTGCTGGTCGATTGCGGGCTCTTTCAGGGCTTCAAGGAACTACGCGAGCGGAACTGGCAGCCGCCGCCGTTCGAGCCCGAATCGCTCGTCGCGGTCATTATCACTCACGCCCACATCGACCATACGGGCTATCTGCCCCGCGTCGTCCGGCTCGGCTACGACAAGCCTATCTATACGTCAAAGGGAACCGGCGACCTGTTAAAGATCTTGCTGCCCGATTCGGCACGTCTTCAGGAAGAAGAGGCGGACTTCCGCAACCGCCACCAATTGACGACCCACACGCCGGCTTTGCCGCTCTATGACGAGAACGACGCCCGCGACACGCTCAAGCTTCTACACACCGTTCCGAACGACGGCGTTCCGGTCGAGGTCGCTCCCGGGATCCGGGCAAGCTTTCTGGTCGCCGGCCACATAATGGGAGCGAGCCTCGTGCTTCTTGAAATTGACGGTGCAGGCGAGGACGGAGGAACGCTGCGTTTCCTTTTCTCGGGCGACCTCGGCCATTACGACCAGCCGATAGTGAAAGATCCGGCACCGCCGCCGGCCTGCGATTACCTGATGGTCGAATCGACCTACGGAAACCGGCTGCACGGCGACGTCGATTCAGCAACGCAGATGGCCCGGATCATTAATGAAGCGGCCGAACGCGGCGGTCCTGTCCTTATCCCGGCATTTGCGGTCGGCCGAACGCAGGAAGTGCTTTACCTGATCCGCGAGCTTGAGGACGACAAGCGGATCCCCGTCCTTCCGGTCGTTGTCGATTCGCCAATGGCCGCACAGGCAACCCAGGTCTATAACCGCTGGACCGACGAACACGACGAGGAATATGCCTCGATCCTCAACACCAAGCGGCATCCGCTCCGAACCGCTTCGATGACGACCGCTTCTTCCCGGGACGAATCGAAAAAGGTTAACAATATGAAAGGAGCCCGGATAATCATCTCGGCCTCCGGGATGATGACCGGCGGCCGTGTGTTGCACCATGCTGTCCGCATTCTGCCCGACGAGAACGCGACCGTCGTCTTCGTCGGTTTTCAGGCCGCCGGAACGACCGGCCGCCGCGTTCAGGAAGGCGAGCGGGAAGTGAAGATAATGAAGCAATGGGTCGAGGTCAATTGCCGGGTCGAAAAGGTCGAGGGCTTTTCTGCTCACGCTGACTGGAAGGCCGTTCTCCGCTGGCTCGAAGGCCTGCCGAATCGTCCGAAAAAGGTTTTTACCACACACGGCGAACCCGAAGCCGCCGAAGCAATGGCCGAGCACATCCGCGGCCGCTTTGGCTGGGATGTAATGGTGCCGGATTATCTGGAAACAGCGGACTTGTAGGAGATTTGATCATGAGATGTTCGATGAGATTTGCAGCTTTGTTCTTTGCTCTTTTCGTGATCGGGGCGGCATCGGCTGTCATGGCTCAGGTCAAAGTGACGGACGAATTGACGCTCGCACCGGGCGTTCAGAAACACGCCGGACTGGATGAGATATATCGAAAATTCAGTCAAGCGTATCGTGACCTAGATGCCGCTGCATTCAAGCAGATATACACCTCCGACGCCGCGTACCTCGTTCCGGGACAGAATGTAGAGATCGGCATCGAACCGGTGACAGCGAACTTTGCCCGGTTTTTCGATTCAATAAGGCAACGGGAAGCGCGGATCACGATCGCCTTCGAGATCGTCCAGCGAAAGGCCGAAAGTTCGATGGCCTACGATGTCGGCATATACACCCTCCGGACGTTCAACAAGCAGGGAGCGGAGATCGGCACCGGCAAAGGGAAGTTTGTTGTTGTCGGACTCCGCACGAACGATGAATGGAGGTTTCAGGTTGACGGCTACAGCGCGTTGCCGACCGATACCGCTCAGGCAGCACCGACTGTCGGTTCGGTTTCATGGATTGCCGGCTGCTGGGAGATAAATGACACGGCCCGGGAGCGGATCGTGCAGGAGCAATGGATGAAACCCGCCGGCGGCGTGATGCTGGGGATGGCAAGGACGATCCGGGCGGGCCGGCTTGTCAACTGGGAGTTCACCCGCCTCATCGAAAAGGACGGAGATGTTTTTTACGTCGCCAAGCCGTCGCAGAACGCAGCCGAGACACTCTTCAAGCTCGTCAAAAGTTCACCGAACGAGGCCGTCTTCGAAAACCCGGAACACGACTTCCCGCAGCGGATCATCTACCACCGCTCGGGCGATAAATTAACCGCCCGCATCGAAGGCACGAACAACGGCAAACCCGCCGCAATGGATTACCCCTTCACGAAAGCCGCGTGTGACTAGTGATCACTCGTACCGCAGGGCTTCGATCGGGTCGAGTTTCGCGGCCTTGCGGGCCGGCAGCACGCCGAAGACGAGGCCGATAAGGACCGAGACCGTTAGCGACGTAATGATCATCCAAGGCTCAACCGTGGCCGGCATCGAGGGGATCAAGAGCATCAAAAGGTTACTGATGCCGAGCGAAAGCACGACGCCGATCAACCCGCCGAGGAGCGTTAACGCCATCGCTTCAGAAAGGAACTGAAATACGATCGCCGACCGCGTTGCTCCAATGGCCTTGCGGATGCCGATCTCCTTTGTCCGTTCGGTCACTGAGACGAGCATGATGTTCATCACGCCGATGCCGCCGACCAGCAGGCCAAGCATCGAGATGGCGATCGCTGCGGCACCGATACCGGCGAGCATCCCGTCAAACTGCCGCATAAAGTCGTCGGCCGTCTTAATGTCAAAGTTGTTCGGGTCGCCGAATTTCACCTCGCGGCGGACGCGGAGAATGCCCTCGATCTCCTGAACCGCTTCCTGGATCATTCCGTTCTTCGCCTGCGCGATGTGCAGCACGGCATCACGCGTCGGAGCGACCTTTCGGGCCGTCCGGAACGGCATAAAGATCTTTCTATCCTCTTCATTCTCGCCGAAAAAGCCCGTCTTTCGCTTTTCGAGCACGCCGACGATCTCCCACGACATTCCGTTCATCCGGATCGTCTTGCCAAGGGCTTCGTCCGGGTCGCCGTCAAAAAGGGCCTCGACCGCATTGATGCCGACCACCAGCACATTGCGACGTTCAAAATTATCAAGCTCTGTAAGCCAGCGTCCGGCACGCATGCTTACGTTAGCAATATCCGCGTAGTTCGGCGTAACGCCATCGGTAAGTGCCCACCGGTAGTTCTTGTCCCGGTAGATCATATTGTCGTCAAACCCGGTTCCCCATGAACCGATATTGACCGCCACCGAAGCCACATCCTGTATGGTAGAGGACTGTGCGACTATCGCGTTCGCGTCCTCAACGGTAAGAGCCTTGCGGTTCCGCTCATCGCGGTTGCTCGGGCCAAAGCCGGTCGAAAGATGGAAAAGATAGATGTTATTCGTGCCGTATTCTTCGAACATCGAAACGATGTTGCTCCTCATTCCGGTCAGGATCGAGGCAACAACGACCGCCGTCAGAATGCCGACCACAATGCCAAGGATCGTCAGGAACGAACGAAACTTGTGGCCCATGATGCTGTCATAGGCCATCTTCAGAACTTCGACCGGTAATGATGCAGAGATACTCATACTCTTAGCTCTTGGTCAATGCTACGATCGGGTCGAGCCGCGACGCCTTCCAAGCCGGATAAAGTCCGGCCAAAATGCCGATAATGCTCGAGACCGCGATCGAGAGCACCACATAGAAAGGCGTTATCGTCATCGTCATGCTCAGCAGATAGCCGACGAGCTGTGTCGCACCGACCGCAAGCACAAGCCCGAGCAATCCGCCGACGACGCAGAGCAATGCCGATTCGATCAGGAACTGCAGCATTATCTGGTTACGCGTCGCGCCGATCGCCTTTCTCAGTCCGACCTCGAACGTCCGCTCCGTCACCGAAACAAGCATGATGTTCATCACGACAATGCCGCCCACAACGAGGATGATCAGCGTGATCGGTATAACGACCGCCGCGATCGCTCCGGTCACCTGGTCCATTGTCGAGTTAAATTCATCAACATTGACCACGCTGAATGTGTCCTCGTCCGAACCGAGAAGCTGTCTCTTGTTTCTAAGCAGCAGATGCGCCTCGTCGATCGCCGGCTTGAATGTGTCCTTCTCGATGGTCTTTCCGTGGACCTGAATGCCGCCGGTGCGGTTAAAGACCTGGTTGTGCAGCGTGATCGGTACATAGACATGCCGGTCCTGCGATTGCCCAAAGAACGACCCACGCTTTTGCTCAACGCCGATTATCGTAACCGGAACGCCGCGGATTCGGATCTCTTCACCGATGGGCGACTTGAACTCAAAGAAGCGCTCGACGACATCAAAACCGATCACGGCCACCCGAGCCGAGCGTTCGACCTCTTCCTTGGAAAAGAATCGGCCGGCGGTCAGCGTTTTGTCCTCGATCTCGTACATATTGTCGGTAACGCCCATTATGCGCACCGACGGCATCTCGATGGTGCCGACCTGCAGATCGGTGCCGGCGTTCATCTGCGCCCCGACGTAGCTGCAGAGCCGGCAATTTTCGCGGATATACTCGTATTCTTCCCAGGTGATGTCCTTGTTGCGGCGGTTGCGGCGTTCGTATTCCTCGTCTGAAAGGTCGCCCACATTGGCCATTCGCGTCATCATGAAGTGGTTCGAACCGAGTACTTTCGAGACCTGATCGATGACATACGTCTTCAGGCCGGCGATCGAGGCTCCCACGACTATCACCGCCGCGACGCCGATGATGATACCGACCAGCGTCAGGAGTGCACGCAGTTTGTGCTCGAGGATCGATTTGAGTGCGATCCAGAACGCATCGAAATAGAATGAATAGCGATGCAACATTTTAATGGTTGTGGACTACGAATTCCTCATACAATAGAAATTTTCTTTATGTCGCGATTGACCAAAATGACTAACGCCAAATAGGATTCAAATGTTCTGGAATGTTGCCAAAAAAAAGAGACGGCTGAAAAGCCGCCCCTCTTTAGCTGGTGTGATGATTCCGGATTACTTGGATCCCTCATCAACCGGAGTGATTTCCAGATTGTCGATATTGTCTGAAAGGTCAACGACGCGGGTAGTAAACCGATGACGCTTCGAATTTACCGACACGATCACTGTTTGGCCGCTCGCCAAGCCTTCAAATTCGAAGTGCCCGAATGAACCAGTTCTGAAAATGTGGGTTGCTCCATCTTGATCGATTAGCACGACCTCGGCATTTCCGACGCCTCGGCCGGCGTTGTCAAGAACCCTGCCGGCCACCGATACGCCTGCTGATGACGGCACAGCATAAATGGGCACAGGACTGGAAGCAAAAGTTCCCGAAGCAGCCGCATTCATGTTTTGAAGAAAGCTGCCGGCTCCGAGCGAGAAATTCGGTGAAACAGAGGAGAAGCTAAAGGCGAGATTTCGCTGCGTCGTAGCCGCGAATGAAAGGAAGTGTGAACCATAGATGACAGTGTGGTCGGGCGTGGTTGCCGAAATGTTCGCGGCATTTCCGCCGTCCGATCCGGTCATCAAAGGATTTTGAGTGTTCGGTGAAAAGACTGCGGTTAGCAAATTGGTTCGGTCGCCGCCGCCCGTTCCGGGAGGTGCCGGCGTGTCGCGAATGACCTCAATAACCGTTATTTGGTTAAGGGGCTGATTTACTGTCCCGCTGCTCGAACTGCCGGGAAGGGTCGTTGTTGTCGTTACATACAGTCGAGCAGACTGGATACCTTGTAGAGAAGGCGGAAGTCCAACTATGTTCTGATAAATAAAGAAAACCGGTGACCCACCCGGTACGTGAGACAGAGAACCGCTCGTTCCGTTATTGACGAGAACGAAATCCTGAGTTCCGAATTGTTCGAAAAATTGTGCGAAGGTCGTCGTCTGACCGATAGATGAAGCTGCGAAAATGAATACGCAGGCGAAAGAAAAAGCGATTCTGCGAGAGAATGCAGAGATCCTCAGCGGACGGAAAAAATTGTTCATCGCGGATTTACCTCAAACTGTAGGTTGATTTGAGTGAGAGTTTGACCGAGATGGGAGGATGGAAGGAAGGAGAGAAGCGAAAACGCTTCATAACAATAGATAACATAGTTGTTCGTATCTGTCTATATATTTTTTCATTAAGCCGTGTGATCGAGACCTTGAGAGTGTAATTAGAAATTATCGATCATCCTTTTTTTGATATCGATCTGCCTCAAAAAAGCGCCTGATACTATTTCGCTTTCTTGGCCCTAACTGAAATGATTTTCCCTGACGAACAGTTCAGTGTCGCTTTAATTTCGCTGGTGTTTTCTTACGCGTTGCCGATGAGTCTTTAAGCCGATGAGTCTTTAAACTAAAGGCGGTCGTGCTATACTGCCTTTTTGTTTTAATTCAGTTTCGCAAAAGCAGGAGAATTGCATTTTGGCAGTCTTAGTCGATAAGAACACGCGCCTGATCGTTCAGGGCATTACCGGTAAAGAGGGCACATTTCACACGCTTCAGATGCGTGATTACGGCACGAACGTCGTTGGCGGCGTAACGCCCGGCAAGGGCGGCACTACCCACGAGGGCATTCCGGTATTTAACACCGTCGCCGATGCCGTAAAGGAAACCGGTGCGAATGCCTCGGTCATTTATGTGCCGCCGGCATTTGCCGCGGACGCGATAATGGAAGCCGCCGATGCGGG
>CAZGLZ010000012.1:0-53662 GCA_964526245.1 uncultured Chloracidobacterium sp.
GCTCGCGTAGCTCAGTGGATAGAGCGCTTCCCTCCGGAGGAAGAAGTCGCAGGTTCGACTCCTGCCGCGAGTACCATACATTGAAAAGGGCGTCCGAATTGACCGGACGCCCTTTTCTGTTAGTGAGAAGTGAATCTACCTTACCTTGAGCATCGGATCTCCGAGAAGAGCCCAGGAAAGCCGTACATCGGTGCCGCCGGGAATAACGGTTTTTGCATCTTTGATCAGATCACCCATTCTTGGGAGCGTACCTTCTCCGATCTTCTGGAAGAACCTTTGTCCCATTATCTCCTGAACATCGGCTGTGGTGAGTCCTGTAGAAGCCCATGCCGCAACTGCTCCCTTATCTTCGGCAAACAATAGAGATTCTGCAAGACTATCCGAAGACGCTCCATGGAAAAAGCCATTTAGGCAAGTCAGCATTGTGTATATGGATTCGTTGTTGACATTGTTAACACAATGGGTCGCACCGTTAGAACACGTAACGTTAAAGACTGAGAAGAAACTCGTAGCGGCCCAGGCTCCCGTGCTGCCATGACCGGCATAATTCACAATGTAGGGACCTGTATTCATAGCCGTTACTAAGTTGGCCTGTGAATTCACCTCGCCGCGACCGACAAAGGTTGCCGGCATAGAAGT
Source organism: uncultured Chloracidobacterium sp. (assembly GCA_964526245.1). Taxonomy (GTDB): domain Bacteria; phylum Acidobacteriota; class Blastocatellia; order Pyrinomonadales; family Pyrinomonadaceae; genus OLB17. Next base: position 640 of record CAZGLZ010000012.1, read on the forward strand.
GGGCAGCCGCTCGCGTAAACGATGGCTCATTGCCTCAAAGTCATACCCGTCTGGGTTGTCGTAAGCAAAAAGAGCACCTCGATCAAGTGGCTGTGAAAGTGACTGCTCCCATCGGGTCATTTTTTCAAAAGCGGTCTGCACTCGTAAACTTGTACGTGCTGAGATTCGACCTATCGCGATTTCGGAAAGGCCGTCAGAATTGAAATCCGTGAGAAAATCGTCACTCGCAGTCTCGGTGAATATCGTGTTAATGATCGGGCTGGGCACCATGTTCCAGTACCCGCCGCCCAAATAATTTCTTGAATCGAATGAAGCATCTCCGATGAGCAGTACGTAGCCAGGAACGGTGCTCCAATTCGTGTAAGCAAACTGTAGAAAGGACTTGATCGATGAAGATGAGAGGACGCCATATCCAAACTCATCGTAGATATCGTTGACGTCCACGATCTTCACACTCACGCCCTGACCTTGACGGTAGGCCGCCCATTGGGTTGATTCGGTCATAAGGCTTGGGTGGGCAATGACAATTAATTGAGCCCCTTCCGCAGGCGTCCCTAGCGAGTCGACGATGATCGGGCGAATATCTGCCACCGAAAGTACCTGTGAGGGTTCAAAAGCATGATACGTCTTCGGACGTGCGGCTGGGATCTGAATCGAAAATGACCCGTTTGAGTCCGTCGGACTTAATCCGATAACCTCTATCGGATCCCCCTCGTACGTCGTATCAATCAGCCGAACATTTGCTGACGACAATCCCGAAAGCGTAGCACCGCGGTTGCCAATCGTGTAAAAGTCAAGCTTCCCGCCCTCGACAACATGCTTTCGTGGAAATTCGACCGCAAGAGTGTCAAACAAGTTGGTGTCATTCGGTGGGACTGTCAGCACTATCGAATTTGCACCTTCCTGAAGCAAAGCAGTTGGCACCGAGAATGTCTGGACAACGTTAAGTTGACCGGCTCCTTCGACGGTACCAATATTCTGGCCGTTTAATGTAACGGTGACCGAATGTAACCCAGCACTAAAGCCCTGGATTCGCACAGATACATTTGCAGTGGGAGCGTCGGTGTCGATCTCCGACAGATTAAAGGAAACTGTCGCTGGAGGCTGCGTGGTGCTTAGAATCGGCCGTCCAAAAAAGTTCTCCGCATCCCCGTTTCGGATCTGATTTGTGTAATTGACGCGTTCCTTGAAAACGAACCGGTGCTGATAATTACGTGCCCTGACCGTGCTCGTATCTGGCCGAGCAACGCGGGTTGTCATTCTCTTACCTGCACTCGGGCCAACAACGAGAAAATACCCGCGATTGTCACTTTCAGGCGTGTCGAGCCCTCGGCCGTAAAACTCTATGTACTGGCCGGTTGGTTCGACAATGATCGCCTGCTGATTTCCCTCAAGATAAAGATGCCAGAGCGAAGGATCGGTGTTTACATCGAATCCCGCAGCCTCCAACTCCGGTCGCGTAACACGATAAAAGCCGTCCTTGCGAACGCCGATACGAACACCCGGCTGAGAGACCACCCAACGATGGCCGTCAGGATTTGGGGCGAGGGCGTTCGCTTCAACTTCAGCAACAACTTCTTTGGGCAAACTCGGGGATGCCGTCGTATTGTTCGCAGATGAGAGTCGTGCATTTCTAGATTGTTCTGCCGACTGAAATCCTGAAAATCCTGATAGGTTACTGACCTGAACTGAGGTGAACGGTTCCGAGAACGACCGCGATCCACTGGTTGATATGCTTTCGACACGATAGACGGAGGCAATCGTCCCATTCTCGTCAAGTAGGTTGTACTTCTCACCAACCACGATCTCAGAACCTTGGATCAAGCCCGAACCGCCGACGAAAGAATCGTTAATCGTTTCCCATCCCTTTTCGCCGAGGCGTTGCAGGTTGAAGCCAAAGTTTTGCTTCTCAGCGATCATTGACCATTCAACGAGGGTCATCTCGCCATCCGTAAATGCAAAGGCCGGGCCAAACGTAGTCTCCGTGCTTTGTTTCGGGGTGATAGATGCGAATGGTGGAAGTTTTGGTCCTTTGCCTTCGCCCCGCTGGGCGAACAAGTCGAGGGGTATCGAGACCACAAACGTAAAGCTAATCGCCAGAGAAAACAACTTTTTCATAACTACTCCTGACAAACCTTTAGGTTCGATCTTATGGGAAACCTTTTGAGAATTTTCGATGATCGATTGAAAAACGGACTGAAGAACTCACACTTCTCTGCTCGTTATCTCAAATACCTTGCCAATTATTCCCGCAAAATCAAAAACAACTAAGCCGAGGCGGCGTCTCCCGAGCGGATCAATTGCCGAAGCACAAAAGGAAGAATTCCGCCGCCCATATAATATTCGAGTTCGATCGGCGTATCGATTCGAAGCCTGAGTACAGTTTCGAACGTTTCACCGTTCGACCGATTTACTCGGAGCGTTACGTCTTGCATCGGACGCACCTCACTCGCTTCTAACCCAATGAGATCAAATGTCTCCGTGCCATCAAGCCCCAGCGTTTCAGCAGTTTCGCCTTCCTTGAACTGAAGCGGCAGTACGCCCATCCCTACAAGGTTCGAGCGGTGAATACGCTCAAAAGATTCTGCGACCACAGCCTTTACGCCCATTAAACGCGTCCCTTTGGCCGCCCAATCTCGGCTGCTTCCCGTGCCATACTCTTTTCCTGCAAAGATCACTAACGGGACGTTTTCCGCCTTGTAACGCATCGCGGCATCGTAGATCGACATTTCCTCGCCCGCAGGCTGAAATCGCGTGAGCCCGCCTTCCTTGGGGGCGACCATTTTGTTCTTTATTCGAACATTGGCAAAGGTGCCGCGGAGCATGACCCTGTCATTTCCGCGCCGTGAACCGTAAGAATTGAAATCCTTTGGCTCTACGCCGATCTCCTGCAAATATCGTCCCGCCGGTGAGTCCGCCTTGATCGCCCCGGCAGGCGAAATGTGGTCCGTGGTAACCGAGTCGCCAAAGATCGCCAAAGCCCTTGCTCCCTGAAAGTCCGAAAAAGAACCGGATTCCAACGAAAACCCTTCGAAATAAGGCGGTTCTTGTATATAAGTTGATGACGGATCCCACTCGTAAACTTTGCCGACCGACGATTCGATCTGATTCCAAAGCGGGTTTTGCTCCGCAAATTCGCTGTAAAGTCGTTTGAACGTTTCTGGTTCGAAAGCCTGGCTTAGAATTTCTCGCACCTCGTCAAGCGACGGCCAAAGATCTTTCAAATAAACCTCGTTGCCCTCGCGGTCCGTTCCGATCGCATCGCGATAGATGTCCTTCAATACACTGCCGGCTAGGGCGTATGCGACCACCAATGGCGGCGACATTAGAAAGTTCGCTTTGATGTTCTGGTGCACACGTGCCTCAAAATTACGATTGCCTGAAAGTACGGATGCGGCAACGAGATCATTTGCCACGATCTCTTTCTCGATCCCGCCGTCCAGCGGGCCGGAGTTTCCAATACACGTCGTGCAGCCGTAACCGACCAAATTGAACCCGACCGCGTCTAGATGCTCTTGCAGACCCGTTTTTTCCAGGTAATCCGTAACGACCCTCGACCCCGGAGCTAGAGACGTCTTAACGTAATCCGGCACCTTCATTCCCCGTTCTGAGGCTTTCTTTGCAACAAGCCCCGCCGCGATCATGACCGACGGGTTCGAAGTATTTGTACAGGAAGTGATAGCCGCGATCAGAACGTCTCCATGACCGATGTCCGTACGTTGGGGCGGGCATTCCTCCGCCGAGACCTCGACACCATCCGGCGTCGGACGGTTATTGATCATTTCGACCTCGGTCGTTACGTTTGTCCCGACCGCACTTTCTTGTCCGAAAACCGGCAACGGAATTGAAGTAGAACTCTGATCTCCACCGCCCTTGACCACCTCATTCCCAACACCGCAGAGTTCGACCGGAAACCGATCGTCGAGTTGCTCTGCAGATTTACCAAATCCACCGTCTGCCGTTGTCGCTGCGAAAAGGTCGCGAAACTTCGTCGAAAGTTCTTTAAGGTCGATCCGATCCTGCGGCCGCTTCGGTCCCGCCACCGAGGGCACTATGGTGCCGAGATCAAGTTCATGCACCTCGCTGTAATCGACATCACCACGCCTCGGAATACCGAACATTTGCTGAGCAACAAAATAGTTCTTTATCGTTTCGATATGTTCATCGGCGCGGCCGGTTGAACGGAAATAATCTAGGGTCTTCTCATCAACGCCAAAGAATCCCATCGTGGCGCCGTATTCGGGTGCCATGTTCGCAATCGTAGCTCGGTCGGTTGCATTTAGCGCAGCCGCCCCTTCACCAAAGAACTCAACGAATTTGCCAACAACCTTTGCGTCACGAAGCATTTCCGTAACACGCAAAACCAGATCCGTCGCGGTTGCTCCCTCCGGAAGAGATCCCGTCATGTGAACGCCGACAACGTCCGGGGTGAGGAAATAAACCGGTTGGCCAAGCATTCCTGCCTCTGCCTCGATACCACCAACACCCCATCCGACTATCCCGAGACCGTTTATCATCGTCGTATGCGAGTCCGTTCCGACCAATGTATCCGGGAAATAAACACCGTCTCGATCAAAAACGCCCTTCGCCAAGTACTCAAGATTTACCTGGTGGACGATCCCGATCCCCGGCGGAATTACACTAAACCCATTAAACGCCTGCGTTCCCCACTTCAAAAAGCGATACCGCTGCTCGTTCCTCTGGAACTCGATCTCCATGTTGCGTTGGTAGGCGGTCTCACTTCCGGCATAATCTACCTGCACGGAGTGGTCGATTACCAGATCGACCGGTACAAGCGGCTCGATCATCCCAACATCCTTGCCCATCTTCTGAACAGCGGAACGCATCGCGGCAAGATCGACAAGTAGAGGAACTCCGGTGAAGTCCTGGAGAACGACCCGTGCAACAACGAACGGAATCTCTGCTGTTCTTTCTGAATTCGGCTTCCATCTCGCCAGGGTTCGAACGTTGTCCTCGCTGACCTTAAGGCCGCCGTCGAAATTACGTAAAACCGACTCAAGAACTATCCTAATTGAGATCGGAAGGCGGCTAATCGGTCCGATGCCTTCAGATTCAAGCTGCGGCAGAGAGTAAAACACCCCGTCCTTGCCGGACCCGGTTTGAAATGTTTGGCGCGAATTAAAAAGGCTGTGTGACATAAAGTTAGATTTTCGGATGTCTTTAACCTACGCGAGCGACGCAGGGTAAACAATAAATATACCATAAAAATGCTGAAGCAATTCCCACTTTCTGCTTGTGATCTGAGCACACAATGCCAAAACAAGAGGCCCGGCTTCCGCATTCCTTCCAAATTTTTGCGGCAACCCTTTCACCGCCAGAACGAATCTCTTAGGCGTCGGCCGCGGCCGAGAATCGAGTTCCGAAGGAGAGAAACAGGTAAATGAGAAAGAGTACTATTGTGGGGATCGTAGTTCTGCTCGCAGGGGCCTTGCTGCTGGCCGCGTGCCCAAAGCGCGTGAGCATCGCCGAGCTACAAGCTAACCCGTCCAGATACAACAATAAGGACATCGCTGTTGCAGGTGTCGTCCGCGACAGTTACGGCGTGAATATTCCCGGAACTCCTATCCGCGGCGGAGCCTACAAGATCGACGACGGTACCGGAACGCTTTGGGTAATTACGGAAGACGTGGTTCCGAACAAGGGAGCTGAGATCGGCGTCAAGGGCCGTATCGGCAGTGGTGTCAGCTGGCAAGGAAGGAATTTCGGGCTTGGCATGCTTGAAAAGGACAGGCGATTCAGGAAGCGCTAGAGCATGCGAATATGAGATAGAATAAAGGCCGCGTTAGATTGCGGTCTTTTTTTCTTTATGAACACACTCTTGGACCATTTCGCCGCGAGATTTGAAGGCATGCACTCCCGGGCCGTCAGTCTGGTAGAGCAGTGCCCCGACGAGATGCTATTCCACAGGCCAAAGCAACTTGGCTATTTCCCGGTTCTTTACTCGTGCGGCGAGTTTATCGTTCGTTCTGCCGCCAACGTTGAAATGACATTCGGTGGAATCACGAGACGCCTATGGGACGATCCATTTGAATGGACACTGGCAGAAACGATCGGCTCGAGAAAGAAGGTGCTTGAGTATTTTTCAGAGGTCCGCAAGACAACCGAGCAGGGATTCGCGTTCATCGGTAGTGATGAAAATCTCCTCCGCGAGATTCCTGCACCGGTTGCACTACGACCAATTGTCGACGTGCTTCTCGAGTCGCTTTGTATGGCCGAGCACCTTCAGGGTCGCGCTCTCGCTCTATTTCAGCTCTTGAGTGACGAACCGCCCCCACGACTTTAGGGTTTTACATCGCGAACATTTATATGTAAGAATTCGTAAGTTTTTCGACGCGTTGATTTCCGTTCGGCGGAAAAGCAAAGACAACTATGCATTGCCCCAGGTGCGGACAGCAGCAAGTAAGCAATGAGACACGATTCTGTGCCCGGTGCGGCCTACCGCTCGGTGCTATCGCGGACGTCCTTGCTAATAACGGCGAGATCCCGTATCGAAGCTTTTTGCCGGCGAGCGCCGGATCGCTTTTGACACGAAAAAATGGCCTGATCTTCACGGGATTCTGGTTCTTGGTGATGCTATTTATTGTCACGCCGATACTTGCGATCCTCGATGGCGATGAATTGGTTCCGATCTCGGGTGTTCTGGCAATATTTGGGAGCTTACTTTTTCTGCTCATTTCATTGATAATTCTCCCTCGGTCGCCGAAACGTGATCAATCCGAACTGCCTCGGCACGAGACTCCATATCGCCAGTCTGAGATCTCAATGCCAAGATCCTATGGTGAACTGCCGGTCGGCGACCGAGCGTCCGTAGCCGATTTCGTGCCTCCGGCGGCGGGTAGTTGGCAAGCCCCGGAAACCGGTGATCTTGCACGGCCGGCGAGCGTCACCGAAGACACAACAAAACTTCTTCAAAAGGAACTTGAAAAGTGATGCACTGTCCGATCTGCGGCCAACAACAGATTTCGCGAGAAGTTCGGTATTGCTCCCGCTGCGGCTTCGAGATGAGTGGCGTCGCCGCCTTGATCGATGGTGGCGGAAAGCTTCTGCCTTCGGACAAAGAATGGAAGATATCGCCGCGTCGGAAAGGTATCTATCAGGGCCTGTTCATATTCCTGCTATCGTTCTTGGTAGTGCCGTTGGTCGCCTTGCTAACCGTTGCCGTTAATGCCGAACCCTTCCTTGTCGCGGCATTTGCGATAATACTCACGGTCGGAGGCATACTCCGCGTGGCATATGCCCTAATGTTCGAGTCTTCAGACCCGGTGCCGGCACTTAGCGGCGAGGAGCGATCGCCCTCGCTTCTTCCGAGATTTTCCCGAAGTGCGAAAGAGTTGCCGAAGGAGAGTTCGATCCCCGCAAGTGTCTACGCCGCTCCGACACAAGGGGCCTGGCGGGACACAAATGAACTTGAACGCCGACCGGGCAGCGTTACTGAGAACACCACAAAGCTATTGGATGGTGAAGAAAAGCCTCAGTAGCCGATCGCAGCTCCATCGCTCCTTGAATCGATCGCACCGTACCGCACACCGTCGTTCCCGATCATTATCCCCGTCACTGAGGCGATATTGCCGGGTCGGTCCGCGAACTTGTGGCCGAAGCCTCGCATGATTGCCATCGTATCGGGCGACAGCCCGTAAGGTTCGTGAAAGATCTCGTCTGGGAGCCATTGGTGGTGTATCCTGGGCGCGTCGATCGCCTGTTGAATATTCATCCCGTGGTCGATCACGTTTATAACGGTCTGCATTACCGCGGAAATGATCCGCGGACCGCCCCGTGCCCCGACCGCAAACCAGACCGATCCGTCCTTCCTTAGCACGATCGTAGGAGTCATCGACGAAAGCGGTCTTTTGCCGCCTTCGACCTTATTGCGCTCTCCCTGCACCAAGCCGAAAAGGTTCGGGATTCCGGGCCGAGCAGCAAAGTCGTCCATTTCATCATTCATTAATATCCCAGTACCCTTGATCGTTACCCGCGAACCATACAGGTCGTTAATGGTATACGTATTCGAGACCACGTTTCCGGCAGGATCGACCACCGTATAGTGTGTTGTATCCTGCCCTTCGCTGATTGAAACCTCGCCAAACTTGACCTCACGGCTCGATGACGCCTTCTTCGGCTCGATTCCCTTCCTGCGTGACGCGGCGTAACTCTTCGAAACAAGGCCAGCCGCGGGAACATCCGCAAAGTCAGGATCTGCCATATACTCAGCTCGATCGGCGAATGCCCGTCTGGAAGCCTCCGTAAAAAGGTGATATTTGGCGGCTGAGTTATGTCCCATCGACGCGATGTCCCACTCTTCGAGTATATTGAGCACTTGGAGCATGACAATACCCCCGGAACTCGGCGGCGGCATAGAGATAATCTCGTGCCCTCGATAAGTGCCTCGGATCGGGGTTCGCTCTTTAGCCTTATAGTTCTTTAGATCCTCGAGCGTGATGAGGCCATTGTTGGCCCTCATGTCCGATGCGATCAATTTCGCGGTCTCGCCCTCGTAGAACTCGCGAGGGCCCTTTTCCGCGATACGTTTCAGGGTCATCGCTAACTCCGGTTGCTTGAATACATCGCCCTCTTTGAAGTACTTGCCATTGTTCAAGAATATTCGGTTGCTATCCGGATACTTCGAGAGATGTTCCTTATATCCCTCAAGAAGCGACGCCAGGCGATTCGTGAGCACGTAGCCGTCCCTAGCTAATGGGATAGAAGGTTCGATCAGGTCTTTCCATTTCAATTTTCCTGAACCAAATTTGGCGAGTGCCATCTCAAAGCCAGCAATGGTACCGGGAACGCCCGAGGCTCGATATCCAATAGTTGAACCGCCCTCGCCGCGGATGACATTTCCATCCTTGTCAACAAAAATGTCGCGATGGGCGGCGGCAGGAGCCATTTCTCGATAATCGATAGCGTGCGTCTTTCCGTCTTTGAAGCGAATGAGCATGAACCCCCCGCCGCCGATATTACCGGCTTCCGGATAGACAACGGCAAGGGCAATGCCGACCGCGATCGCTGCGTCTACCGCGTTACCTCCGCGTCTCATCACCTCGACGCCGATCTTGGATGCCAATTCGTGCTGGGACGCGACCATCGCGCTCCGGGCTCTGACCGGTTCGCGTACTGCGGGGGCAGAAACCGCCGGTGCGGCAAGTGTGATACCAAATGTTATAAGCAGGAATGCAGTTGCGACTCGACGGTAGGTGGCTCTGATCATAACGGAACTTTAGCAAAGCCCTTGTTTGCAGACAAACTTCGACATCTCAAGTCAGGTCGGTTATCTACCATGATGTCATGTGGGATGCTTTGCGGTTTTGCCAAAACGGGTTATAGTCAACGTTCGCGACCCGGTCAGCATTTTCTTCAGACATGTCAGAAAGCGATAGTTGCAGCAATGATCTTCGGCGAACTTTCACCAAAGTTCTTGATCGTAAAGATACAGCGCCTTCAGGGGCGGATTGCTGAACGTCTGTCTACTTACCGCTTTTATGCCTACCTTGCGGTTCTAGGGCCGGGCGTCATCGCCGCAAACGCAGGAAACGACGCCAGCGGTATCGCTACGTACTCGTCCGTCGGCGCACAATTTGGCTATACGCTTCTCTGGGCTTTCATTCCAATGGTGGTCAGCTTGATCGTCGTCCAGGAAATGTGTGTCCGAATGGGCGTGGTCACCGGGCAAGGGCTTGCTGACCTTATTCGAGAGCAATTTGGCGTTCGCTGGACCGCTTTGGTGATGCTAGCGTTACTGGTCGCAAACACCGGCGTCATCATTTCCGAGTTCGTTGGTATTGCCCAGGCTTCGGAACTCATCGGTGTGCCCAGATACGTTGCTGTTCCGGTAACTGCGGGTTTGATCTGGTGGTTGGTCGTCCGGGGCACGCAGAAACGCGTCGAGCGTGTTTTCCTGGCAATGTCGCTGGTCTTCTTCTGTTACGTGCTTTCGGCGTTTCTTGCGCGACCGGTTTGGGGAGATGTAGCAACTGCTTTCGTGATGCCCACATTCCGTCCGGAAACCGCTTACCTCTTCACGATCATGGCGCTTATAGGCACGACGATCACCCCGTTCATGCAGGTATACGTACAATCGACGGTTGTCGAGAAGGGGCTCGATAAGGACGACCTTCCGATAGCTCGAGCGGACGTTGTGTTTGGGACGACATTTGCTGTCGTAATCGCGGCTTTCATAGTTATTTCAACTGCTGCAACTCTGCATTTGCAGGGAATTTACGAAGTCGATTCGGCTGCGACCGCTGCCCAAGCATTGGTTCCGGTAGTTGGGGAATACGCAAAGTACCTTTTTGCCATTGGCCTCTTCGGCGCAGCGATGCTGGCGATGGGGGTTCTTCCTTTAGCAACCGCATACTCGATGAGTGAGGCACTTGGATTCGAAAAGGGGCTCTCAAGGACCTTTCGTGAGGCACCGATCTTTTTGGGCCTCTTCACGATTCTCATCGTTGTGGGCACCGTCGTTGCGCTGATTCCGGGAATTCCACAGATAAAACTGCTGATTTTTACACAGAGCGTCAATGGCCTGCTGTTACCCGTAATTCTAGTGGCAATCGTGAAGCTTGCGAGTAATACGGAGATAATGGGCGAACACGCGAACGGAAAATACTTCAACTTCTTCGCGTGGACGATAACGGCAATAGTGTCCTTACTGTCGCTGATGTTGATTGGGTACTCGATTGCTGATACTTTTACCGGCTAGGCCATGGATCAAACCAAATTACTCAGTCGACTTCTCCCGACGGTCCTCTTTATTGTTTTTGTCGCTTTTGTTCTTTTCCTCTTGCCCCGCGTTGAGGCAATAACACTCGATTATATCGGCGGGATGTTCGCGAGAAGTGTGACCTCCGAGATGTTTGTCGGGAGCCTCCGGTCCTTTGCCGCTTATCTTTTCCCGGTTCTCAAAATAATTTTTTGGATGTCATTGGTCATAGCGATCGTCCGGTTGCTGACAATGGTCATCCTTGCAACCGTTCTGCGTTCGGTCGCACAGTCGGAAATAGTCTCATTGACGCGTACCGTCGTTTCCGTTCTTATTTATATCACGGCCTTTTTCGTCATCTTTCAGTCGCACTTTCCGAACGTCGAGCTAGCTGCGATATTCACCGGTTCAACAATAGTCGGAATCGTGGTCGGCCTTGCACTGCAAGACACACTCGGGAATTTCTTTTCAGGAGTAGCACTTCAAGCGGATCATCCGTTTCAGGTCGGAGACGTAATATCCGTCTCCAACCGGGCGACAGGCGTCGTTGAGTCGGTCACTTGGCGAGGAATTAAGATTCGAACGTTTCAGGACAAGCTAGTCATAATCAGTAATTCCGTTGTTGGAAAAGAGGTCATCGAAGTTGCCCCGAAGGACAACCTGAATGCACGTTTAGTCTTTTTCAACACCGAGTATGGCTTTTCACCTTCCCGCACGGCGAAACTGGTGCGTGAAGCGGTCCGGAACGTTCCGAACGTTTCAGGCTTGAAAAGGCCGATCGTTCGAGTTCGGAATCTCGGCGATAACGGTCTCGACTGGGAGGTCAAGTATTGGTGCGAGGACTACCGACGGCACAATGACACCGATGCGCTGATCAGACAGACGATCTGGTATCTTTTCAACCGCGAGAGTATCCACTTTGCATTTCCGACCCGTACGGTTCACGTCGAGAGCCCAGTAGCAGCGACGGCTAAGGATGAGCTATTCGCCCGTTCGTCCGAGATCATTGCGGCAGTGCCGATTTTTTCACCTCTCTCTGAAAGCGATCTCGAACTTCTCGCTGCTAATGCTGAAAATCGCGTGTTTGCCCCGGGTGAGGTCATTGTTGAACAGGGCAGATCGGGCGGCTCGATGTTCATCGTTACTCAAGGAACAGTCAGAGTTGAGCATTCTGATGGCGCCGAGAAGCACATTTTGGCTCGATTAAGTGACGGCGATTTTTTCGGCGAGATGAGTCTTCTAACTGGCGAAAAACGTTCGGCAAGCGTTGTTGCAGATGACGAAACGCAGGTCACCGAGATCAGAAAGAAAGTATTGGCTCCGATCTTGAAAAAAGACCCTTCGCTTGCTGAGAGAATCGCGGAGATTGTCGAGAAACGTCGGGGCGAGCTCTCGGCTATCGAGGATCAGCACCACGAAAGAGCGTCTTCAGGGAAACAAAGTGTGCTTAGATCGTTAAGGCAGTTCTTTGGCCTCGAGAAGTGATCAGCGGGGATTCTTATCGTAAATATCGTGAAGCAGCTCCGTTATCGGTTTTCGATCTGAAAACGGATCCGAAGCAGAGTCCTTCCTCGCCTGATCACCAATTTCCGGGTCCGTTTTCACTTCTGTCGTCACAGAGTTTGTATTTCTCACGATCTCCTCAGAATACACCAGAGGAACGGCTGACTCGTCTACCTTCACACCCAATGGCAGCGCCGCGGCTGCGATCTGACCGGGACTCAACTCACCATTCGAGAACTTCTCGCGGCTATTCTCAAGCAATGTGGCCCCACGGAGCTTACGTGCCCGTTCAAGCGAGCGTATTGCCGCAGAGGTAAGGGGAGCGTCCGCAGGTTCACGCTCGATTCTGCGAAGTACCCTTACGTATTGACGTAATTCCGGCGTCGGATAGACGTATGCCGATTCGTCTGACTCTGATTTTTCCACAATGCGGGAAAGATATTTGACCGCGGATTTATGTTCGCCAAGCTTGTTGTAAAGCGCTCCAAGAGCGAAATAAACCAAAGGCGGAGCGGCGGCCATTCGACGGACAATATTCTCACCGCGCTCGATCGTTTCACGAAGTTCGAATCCGAACCAACGCCGATCATCGTCCCGAAGGATCTCATTTGCGCTCAGGTAGAATTCGAAGATCTCTCGATTGTCCGCTTTCGGCCCTCCGGCAAATAGCTTGATTACGAAATAAGCGAAGACGCCGAAAAAGAAGATCACCAGAAATGGAATATTGGTGACAGCCAGCATCGAAACTATGATCCCGAAGGCGAGGAGGTACTGCCCCTTCTCTTTGATCACGCTCGGCACTCGTTTTTCGATAGCGTTATCGCTCACAACTCTATTCCCTGTACCAAGAACCGTTACTGTCCGCTCGCTGCTTCCGTCCCGTCACCGGACTTCGTATCGGCTGCATCATTTTCGTCGCTGGCATTGGCGCTTTCTCCGACGTCCTTTTTCATTCCGATGCCGGCTAGTATGTCAGTTACCTTATTTCCAACGGCGTATGGAGCATTCATCACGAAACCGAAGGTGTCCGCAAGAGCGATCGCTTCAAGCTGACTTATCTCAGACATTTTCTGTTCTAGCGGCAGGGCGGCGAACCGCTTTTTGTAGTTCTCGAACGGTTCAGTCTCAGGCTCGGGTTTCTGTTCACCCGCAACTTCGACAAAACGCGTTTCAACAACAATAGTGGCCGCCTTCTCGAGCCGGGCTTGGCATGCAAGCCTGTTACCGAAAACGGCCGTAACTCGTTCATAGAATTCCTTTTCAATGTCCGAAGGGTCCGAAAGAGCACCGATACCGGACTCGACATCAACGGAACAAAAGTGCTCGCCAGAAACAGGAATGCACGGAATCGGAAACCTAACGCCGAGACGCTTTGCAGCGTCAATAAGGTACGTTCCGATCGGTACATTTCCCCGTATCCCTTCCGTTTTGAATTCAACTTCAACTTCTAAAGCGTTCGATTCGTTTTCCATTGATGTTCGCTAATATCCGCCAATGACCGTCTTAACTCTAACTCGCGGTTGGGCTCCCGGCGGAACCGACGAGACGTCTGCCTCGGACTTAGAACACACTTCGCAGAGCCCCCACATCCTAAGGCTATGATGCGAAAGCTTGAAACCGTGCTGCTCGGCGATGCTGTCTTGAAGTTCCTCGATCTGCTGCGAAAAAAATTCAACCACCTTACCGCACGAAGTACAGATCAGATGGTCATGATGTTCGTGGTCGTAATGGTGCTCGTAATAGGTCTTGTTGTCGCCAAAACGAACTTCTCGAGCCAGCCCGGCTTCAGTAAGCAGCTTAAGAGTGCGGTAAACGGTCGTGTGCCCGACCGAAGGATCCTCTTTCTGAACGAGCCAGTAAAGATCCTCACTTGTCAGGTGTTCCTCCGTTTTCAGAAAGATCTCAAGGATCAAATCACGCTGACCGGTCCGCCTGAGACCCGACTTCCGGATGTGCTCAAGAAAGATCTCTTTTTCTTTTTCGAACTCTGCCACGCCTCGCCCTCTGTAACTTGAAGTTTATCACTTACCCTTCGCTTTAGCCATATTCAACTCTTGCGCGAATTCTTGCCAGGCCGCAAAGTTCTCCGGCGTTTCTAGGACTAACCCGAGCGACGCAAAACCAAGGTCAAGATATACTTCCCTGCTGTCTTCGTCGCCGTACGCATCAAAGGATTCAAGATGCCGACGGAACGTTTCGATATCGAGCCGGGCAAATGTGCCCGTTAATGCATCCTCAGCCGAAGACGTTCCCAAATTTCGAAGTGCCGACTGCGATAAAGCTAGCAATGCTTCCTTACCGGTGCTTGCTTCAACACCGGCATGTGCAAATAAGCGCATTGCAATGGCGTGCAAAGCGATGACGTGACCGGCGGACATAACCGCCGCCGCGTGATATAACGGCTTCTTATTTGTTTCGACGATCAATTCGTGCGCGCCGAAACTCGCAACGAGTTTTCGCCCTATCGCTACAGCCTCTTCACCGCCTTCAAGGCAGAAATAAGCCCCCGAAAACGCCGTTGATCCTACGATCGGATCGCTGATCGCGATCAGCGGGTGGAGTGAGCCGCAATTCCGGGCTGTTTGTCCCTTGCCGATGAGAACGTCAGAGGCCAGCGACCCGCTTGTGTGAAATACAACCGCACTTTCCGCAACCCGCGGCCGAACCGCTTCCATGACCAAACTAATTGAAGGATCGGGAACTGCTAATATTACGATCTCCGCTGTGATCAGGGCGGACGAGCCGAAACCGGATACTTCTGGCAAATGCGACAAACTGTCTGCAATACTCGGAATTGAACCGTCTCGGGTCACCAGTTCACTTACCACGAAACCGCACCGGTCGAGTGCTATCGCAAACGCTCCGCCAACACGTCCGACACCGATGATCGCAGCCTGTTTCACGACCCCTAGGATACATCGGCAAGATCGAATTCGCTAAATTCGATGGGGCACGGCAAATACCGATACTGCCTTCTAAACCGCCACCGGTTCGCCAACTTCGGTTTCAACGAACTTGGATTCATTCTGCAGATGACTAGTTGGTTCATGCACACTGCCCGTATGCCGCCCGGTTAACCCACCGAATTTGTGGTACATCAAACGGAGAAGATCGATCTCAGCTTTGCTCAATCGGCGAGGCTCATCGGACCGAAGGCCATTAACAAGTGATTTGAAAGCCTCAAAATCACCGCTACTTTCGAAAACGCCCGAAACATCCGGCGTCCGGACCAGTAGCCATTCAAGATCCCGGACTATCGTTTCGCGGATGGAATTGTGCCCCGTTGTAACGTGCATCCAAATCCTATCCGTGATCGCCTCCCATTCGGCCACCCTGGAAATATCGAAACCGCAAATACATCCCGCTCGATGTTCGAGCCCCTTTTCACTCTCGAAGCCGCAATCAAGTTCGGCCATGCTATCGATAAGTTTAACGGCATAATGCCAATTCTGCGTTCTGAGTTGTGGTATTTCGCTAAGCGACTCAAATTCCCACCAGATATCGGTCCGCCGGATACTGTCGAACTTTTCTTGAAGTTCGTGCGAACGCATGATATTCAAGTGCTCCCTGGCAAATGAATCCCGGTACTGAGTCCGAAAGCCGTCCCACAAATAGCCAGTTTCGCGGTTTCTCGCTGACCCTGGATCACGCACGCTTTCAGAGAGACAGGCAAGCAACGCACGCTTGGTATCGTTGGCTCTCGAGTCATTCACAACTCCGGATGGGGTCGTGTAACCGACGACGCGCTGGCGCACTGCTACGGACGACAAAAACATCTCGATACGCCCGAGTGATGCAACACTTTTCTCGAACTCTACTTCGCTGTGTGAGAATGCATCTGCAATGTCGCTGAGTGCCTGGTCTAGTCCGAACGTTCCTGCGGTCAAATGACTAAGAGCATCGACGACCCTGCCGAGGGTCTTCTTTACGAAAGAAGCATCAAGCCAGGTCTTCGTGTTGACCAAGGCGTCGGGAACTTTATCAAATCGGTTCAATAGATTCGCTGCATTCCATTCTTCGAGCCAGGCGGACAACGCCGCGACCACTTCCTCTGATCCTCTCGAACCCGTGAGGTCTGCGTCAACGCCCGTCAAAAGTTGAGCCCATCTGATATTCGATACAACGGCGCGCTCGCTAACCGCCGGACGGGCAATGCCAACGATGTCTCCCCACACGATCTTCAGGTCGAGCGACCGAGAATTGATGCGGTCGCCCCGCGTCGTCACAAACTCGATACGCCGATCGGCGACCAGCGAAGCAAGGATCAAATGTTGGGCCTCCCGAACAAACCCAAATGGCTGCTGTTTGAGGCACTGATAAATTTTGGAGATCTCTACTTGACCGTCACTTGAAGCATCGAGATAGTCTGTGACCGACCTAATGAACGGCAGGCCGTCGAGCCTTTCTCCATTTATCGGGACAATAGTTCCTCCCTGCTCTGCGGCCAATCCTAGCGGAACAAGGAAAGCGG
Organism: uncultured Chloracidobacterium sp.; assembly: GCA_964526245.1. GTDB lineage: Bacteria > Acidobacteriota > Blastocatellia > Pyrinomonadales > Pyrinomonadaceae > OLB17. Next base: position 17,331 of record CAZGLZ010000012.1, read on the forward strand.
CTGCGAGTTCCTGCGTTTCATCCAGCCCCGCTTTTGCCGGATCGAAGAAATCGGTGATAGACGAGGCAACTTCCCTTAATCCAAGCGTCCGTTGAAAAACCGGATGCTCAGGGTATTGTGTCTCGAACATCGGATCCAACATCGCCGAAATAAGCCCTGAAACCGACTGCGAAGCAATAGCCTCTTCGGTAAAATTGAAATCAAAGCCGTTTATAACCAGATTGCCGTTCGTTAGGAAAACGCGTTCGGCAATGTTCACTGCCGCGACCCTCTGCGAATGTAGCAGCGCTCGATGCTGGTCGCCAAACGTTTCGATCAGGTCGGTCTCCGTTTGCAAAACGTGATAGCGAAGCAGCGTATCTATCTCGTCTTTCCTAAGTTGGTCGGGCTGCCAAAGAACGCAATCGTGGGCAACTTTAGGCAGTCCACGCGGCAGAAGAACACCGCCCAGATCCAGTGTTGCCCTCCAATCCAGGGAGTCTTCCTGACTCAAGATCGACTCAAGCCCGTTCTCGTCGAGTGCGACATAAAACCGACCGCGTCTTTGGCCGCCTCGCCACACCGCGATCGATTCCGATGACAAAAGGCCTGGGTTATCCGGCGCGGCGGTCAACGTCAGATCCGGATATCTCTCCTGCAGCAATTTTCTGAGAACATCCAAAGCCACGACCTGATCGGTCCTTCCGATCGCCTCGTCAAGAACACTGTTCGCACTTTCCTTAGCGTTCGCCCGAAAGCTGTAAAGAACTCCGACGCCTTCCTCGGAATACGACGAAATATCATCCGGAAGGGCGTCGGCGAAAAGTCTTATTATTCCGTTGACACTTTCAAGTGCCTTCGTTGAGTCCGCCTCGTCATAGATCATCATCGACGCGCAGATCTCTTCAACTGTGGCTCCGCGTCCGTTCAAGGAAAGCAAAAGCAAGGCCTTGAGGATCAATTTGGCCTGCAGTCTTTGCATCACCGGAACCTTGCTTACAACCTCCGAATTCAACCGGTCGTAAGCAGAAAAGGCATCCTCAAGGTCCTGGATCTTCCTTAGCCCTGCCTCTGCATTGTCAAATACTTCGTCAAATGCAATGAGCGAGGTCGCTGGCCGGCCAAGAATTCTCTCACCGGCCTCGGCCGCAAAACCTAGCAACGCGAAGTCCTGTACGAACAGCCGCACATATGGGGCTACGTCCAGGATTCCCGGATGTAATGGATACAATGAGACGAAACGCTGCGAGCTCCAGCGAAAATTCGGCACAACGCGGCTGAAATACGCATAGATCTCCTCGATCAACGCGAGCTTTTGGTTGTTCTTCGGGAAAATGAACGAGTTCACGACCTTGAAAAGATGCTGTTGGTCGAGAAAATCTATGTTGAATGCCCTTACGATCGCCGAGTTCGACCCGTCGGCTCCGGCAATGTCGTCGTCCAAAGCAACTGCAAGGACTGCATTGTTCTCAGAAGCGAAGGAGGACATCTCGGCGAGGTCGTCGCCGTCGTTACGAGCCACCCGATTGATACGGTCATGCGCAGTATCGACTATTATCACGAGTGGAACGTCCCCCGACCGTGCGGCCGCCCGTTCCAACAGCGTCGTGACCGACTCTGCGCCGAGTACTGCTTCAGGCCCAATAGACGCCGAGATCGCTGTCTTCAGCTCCTCGATGAGTGTTTCCTGCGACCCCCGACGTACATTCAAGAGAGGATAATGGCGACGAAGAAGGCCTTGTGTAGCCACCGAAACATGCGGATTCGGGATCTTCGACCGAAGTTCGGGAAGAGCCAGAATCGAACCGAAAGTTGCAAGAAAGTGGCTTTTTCCGACCCCGCGATAACCGGCAAGAGCGAGCGATCTGCCTCGGCCTGGGCCGATCGATGAGGCCGAATCTAGCCATGCAGCCATTAGCGATGCGGTCTCGTCCGTGAAGCAGTAGCTCTCGAGCGTCGCCGTAGGGTCAGCGTGAAAGTCGCGAAGTCCCTTGTAGTGTCGAACCTCGACGAGATCTTTAACTTTTTCCTGGATCTTCATTCGGTTGCGGAATGGTCAAAGCAGAGTTGCGGGCGGGAAAAGGGATAGACGTCAGAGCCTTGTACTGGCTCTGCTCACGATTTAAAATATAGCACGTATCGAGTACTCGAAAAAAGAAAAAAGTTCGCATCGCAAATGAAATACCCAAGCGGCAGCCAAAAAAAGCTCAAAGCACGTAATTGTCGCAACCAAATCGTTCGTTCATGCATCGAAAAGCTATTGAATTCTAGTAGGTTGATTCTGTAGGATTGTAGATAAACCTATCGAAGGGCACCCGTATGAAGATCAAACAGTCAAAAGCGTTGTCGTTCCTGCTCTCGTTCGTGATGGTCGTTGGTAGTTTTGCCTTTCTGCCGTCCCAGGCAGTAGCTCAGAAAAGTGATGGCAAATCGAATAGCGATGCCCAGTCGACCCAGCTAGTCTCACAAAGTTCACTCAAGCCGCTCTCTGATAAAGAGAACCCTGCAATGATCGGGAAACGCAAGATCAACAAGGGGACCGACAAGTTCTTCGGTTGGCTCGGCGGGTCGCAGGACAAGGAGATCGCCTTAGGCAGGCAGCTGGCTCTTGAGGTCGAGCAGTCCGCGAAACTGGTTGAAGATCCTTTGGTCACCGAATACATAAATCGGGTTGGACAGAACCTGGTGCTTCACTCCGATGCGAAGATTCCCTTCACGATCAAGGTCATCGATAGCGACGAGGTTAATGCATTTGCTTTGCCCGGCGGTTATTTCTTTGTCAACAAAGGCCTGATACTTGCCGCGGACAATGAAGCAGAGATAGCAGGCGTTATGGCTCATGAGATTGCTCACGTTGCTGCACGCCACGCGATGGAAAATCAGGGTAAGCTTCAAGCCATTAATTACGGACTGCTCGCAACGATAATATTTGGCGGCGGAATAGCGGCGCCTATCGCCCAAAATGCTGGCGGCTTTGCTCAGCTTTTGAGCTTCCTCAAATTCAGCCGAAACGCCGAGATGGAAGCTGATATGCTCGGCGTACAGTATCTTTATGCCGCGGGCTACGATCCGTCCGCTATGGCCACGATGTTCGAAAAGTTGAACGAGAAGAACAAGAAGAAGCCGGGAACGCTTGCCAAGATCTTTACAACTCATCCGCAGTCGCTTGACAGGAGGGATGCGAGCCTGGCACTTGTCGCTCGCTTCCCTGAGCGTGAGGAGTACATCATCAGTACCTCTGAATTTCAACGTGTCAAAGGACATTTATTGAGGCTGACGAATGCGAAGGCGGGCATATTGCGTGACGATGCAGAAGGTGAGCCCGGCAGGCCGACCCTCAAGCGTCGCTCACCAGAAGGCGAACCGGGCGTAAGCGATTCGGACAGTTCTGACTCCTCGGGTTCTTCGTCGAGCAAGCCGCCGCAACTCAAGCGACGGGATCAGGCTCCGGAGCCCACTCCGTCTCCGGAAAAGCCCTGAGAGCCGTGGTCGATATTGGAATTTTAAGGCCGTCTGAAAAGGCGGCCTTTTTGTATTCTAAGAGGTTGTTTCGCCGTCCATTAGGCCATCGATGATCGCAAAAAGAGCCCCTGCCCAGGCGATAGTTGAATGTCGGATCTCAACGATGATTACCTAAGAAAAAAAGCGTTGATCGGTAATAAAGGAGTGCCAGTCCGCAAAATGTGTACCTGAAGAAAGCAGATCGGGAGACTCGCGAACATCGCCTCGAGTGCAATAATTGAAGTTTATTTCAACAAGGAGCTGAGCCTCTTTTTGTCGTCTTCGTGCCAGGCAAGCTCAAGTGCCCTCGAAGTCGCCGCCTTAGCCTCTACGAGTTGTCCCTTTCGCCTATAGAGCTCACCCAAATGCTCCCAGACTGCCGCGGACCCGGGCTCGATCGCGACAGCTTCAAGCAGAAAACCTTCGGCGGCCTGCAAATCTCCTTTTAATAACAACGCTTTCCCAAGGCTATCCAAATAAGATGGATTTCTCGGATCAATCGAAACTGCCCTTCTGATCAAGGCGATAGCCTCATCCTGCGACCGTTCATCGTCCAAAAGATAATAACCAAGGTTATTAAGCGCGATAGGGTTGCTGGATGATTCACTAAGCACTGCACGAAGAACATCCAACGCGGCCTTTCGGTCCCCCGTGAGTTTAAGTGCCGTAGCTTTGGTGATGGCAGCGAGTTGACGCCGTTCATTTCCCCGTGCGAGCGACGCAACCTCCTCGGCTGAGGCAAGCGCTTGTGGACCCATTTTCGCAGAAATATATGCCCCGGTCGTTAAAATGGCCGCAGTGAATCGATCTAGAAATTGTGTGTTCGAGCCTGCTTGCCCCGAAGGTGCGGCCGATAGTTCGGTTCGGGTTGAGCTCTCGATCAAAGCGACCGCCTCCTGTATCTTCCCAGTTTCTACCAGCAGGTTTATCTCGGTTCGAAAAACCTCAAACGTACGCGTACCGCGCGTTCCGGCAGCTCGAATGAAGGCTAGGGCCTCGATCCGCTTCCCGGTCTCCCGAAGATGTGCCGCCCGTTCAAGCACTACTGAAACGTCGTCACTACCCAGAATCTTCGACGCAGTGTCGAACGCATTTGCGATACGGCTGGCATCGCCTGTAACGCGAGCAGTAAGTATCATTTTTCGGGCGGCCTCGCGAACTACCTCTTGCCCACCGGGCCCAACACTGCCGCCAATGCCTTCAAGAGCCTTCAAATATGCCGAGATCGCCTCTGAATATTTACCGGAGCTCGCCAGAAGATCACCTCTTCCAATTAGTAGCCGCGTTCGCACTTGTCTTTCGCCCGGACTTATCTGCAATAGCGCTCTGGAAAAAACGGACTCGGCACGCACGGCCATGCCTCGACGTTTGTAAAGACGAGCCAGCGTGTTCGCAAGTTCAACGTTCGAAGGATCTGTTGCGATCGCTTGTGCTAAAGGCTCGGCCGCCTTTTCGAACTGGTCTTCATCCGCCCGTTCTGCGAGGTCCCTAAGGATGTTAACGGCCACCGAGTTGTTCGGTTGGTCTGAAACAACCGGAGCGATCACGTCCAACGCCTCATTGATGCGTCCTAAAGTCATCAGGTCTGACGCCAAGCGCACCGATGCCCGTTCAGGAGCAAGATCCTCGCTAACACCGACAATGAACTGGTAATACTGGCTCTCTATAGCCCCACTCGAAGAAACCCATTTTCTTAAAGCCTCGATACGTTTCTCCTGTTCGCCAAGCTTTTCGTAAAGAACGCTAAGAAATGCCCACGCTTCTGTGTTTCGCGGATCGAGTTCTGTTACTTTATTCCATTCGCCGACAGCAAGTTCGGCATTGTCGCGGTTGAGCTGCCCTCGGGCGAGATTTGCTCCAAGTGAGTAAAGGCGGCCGAGGACACGCCTTGCTCCGAAATTTTTGTCATCGAATCTTAATGCAAGTTTCGCGAGTCGGATAGAGTTTTTGACCTCCGTTTCACCAAGCCGCCGAAGGATCTCTAATTCCGCAAGGGCTGTATAGCCCTCTGCCAAGCGCGGGTCTGCATCGACGGCCGCAACCAATGCTGCTCTGGCAGAGCGGATCGCGACATTTGCTCGGGCTGCACTACGGGTCCGTTTGGCAGCCCATGTGTGCCTCTGGCCTTCAAGGAGTTTCGCATAGGCCTCGGGCACAGGAACGCGACCTGCGCCCGTGATATTGGTTGCTCGTGCTTCCAGGCGGGAGATCGTTGTTTCCCATTCGTCCGTCTGTTTTGCTGCCACGGAGTGGAATCCGAATAAGGTAAAGACGGCGAGCAGTAGAAGCGAGCTCCGCCGAGGCATGAACGATCGATTTAGCGTCATGGCTTCATATTTGGGCACGAAGAAAGATCGGGACCGAAGATAAAGCCTCGGCCCCGCCCTTAAAGTGTCTAAGATCGACGAGCCTTTCGCTAAACTACGGGGTTTGCGAGGTAATGCTCGCGGTCCGCCGATCCGAAATGACCGTCGTAAAAGATTGCGGGATCTGGTTCGTTTGAATATCACCCTGATTCTCGATGATCTGATCGATCAACTCGAACTTCTCTCGGTCAAAGTCCTTCGTCATCAGAACGCCGTTCTTGTCGATCGTCATCGGATAGATGCCAAAAAGCTGGTTACGGAAATTCGTGAAAAAACCATCTTTCGGGGCCGGCAAAACATTCATCCGGTCCGGATTAGGCTCCGGAACCGATGCCCCGATAAGCTCCAACTGCTCTTTAGATTTTGCAACGAATTCACTATTCGGAAATTCAGCAACGATCTGCTGAAAATATCTCACGGCCTGATCGTTCTCTTCCTCGACCATATACGTGACACCGAGCTTGTAAAGGACCTCGTCCATGTAAGCAAAATTCGGATACTTTTCGATGATCTCCCGGTACCTCGACTGTGCACCCTTTAGGCCGCCTTTCTGTTGATCAACGGAGAGTGTGTAGTAGTAATTTGCGATGCCCAGATTGTGCGAGCCAAGATTATTCTGAACCTCCGCCAGCCGCCTTTCGGCCTCCGGCTTCAAGATGGAATTCGGATAGCTGGCAAGCAGAGCCTTTAGTCGGACCTCCGCACGTTTCGCACGGGTCGCGTCGCGATCCGGCAGACCGATCTGCCGCATTTCAGATTCTGCGATCTTAAGCACGACTCGATCTGCAAGCGGATGCGTCGGGAAAAATGTCAACCAGTCCTGATAAGCCGCGATTGCCTGGATCAAGGCGCTCGTCGTACCTTCAAGGAAGAAGGCATCCGCGATCGCGAGTTTCGCCATCGGGAGATACGGTGAGTCGGGATAGGTTGTGATAATGGTCTGAAAGAGCAAGCGGCCAACATCGAAATTCTTCTTTCTAATTTCCCTCGTAGCCGACACAAAAAGTTCTCGATCGCGTCCGGGCGAGACGGTGCCAAGCAACTCATCGTATTCATCGTTTCCGCCGCCCCCGAAAATACCGAGAAACTTTTTCTTCTTCTTCACTTCACGCGGCTGGCCGACCGTTGACTGCGGATTTGCCCGAGCCGCCGCGGTCTCTGTAAAAACAAGGTCTGCACGCGTCTGGAGTTCTGCAACCGCCGCTTCGAGTTGGTCGATCTCAGAAGCCTCGTATTTCTCGTTACGGTCGAGTTTATTTCTTAGAGAGATAACATCGCTCTGAAGGCTCGAAGATTCCCGCTCGACGGAGCGAAGGCGGGCAACCGGCGAATCTGCGTTATCGCGTTCTTCCTTGGTATCCTTTCCTTCTTGTCGAAGCCCAGCAAGAGCACCGTTCGCAGACCGGCGGATCGCTTCAAGCTTTTCGCGCATCACCTGTAACCGTTGAGATGGCGAACCGTCGCCCGGACGCGCTTGGCCAACCGCGTCAGGAACAAATGCAAACCCGACCGCGAGTAACGCAACAACTGAGGAAAGATAAATCAATCGCTTCATATTAAAACCCAATTAAACCTCGAACACTTTGCCATCCCGGCTTAGACCCAAACCGCACCCTTATTACTTAACGCCCTTACGGCCTCCGCGGGATTATCAGTCCCAAAGACTGCCGAACCCGCTACCATTATTTCCGCCCCGGCATCTGCTACCTCTGCGACATTTGTCAGATCGATACCACCATCGATCTCGATCTTTACGTCCAGACCTCGCTCACTTATCATCTGGCGGAGTTCTCTGAGCCTGCCGATCGAACGAGGAATGAATCTTTGTCCGCCAAAACCAGGGTTGACCGACATTAAAAGCACAAAATCGGCGTGGTAAATAGCCTCCGAAAGAGCACTTATTGGCGTTCCGGGATTTACAACAACACCTGCTTTCGCTCCTGCCTGGCGAATTCCCTGAAGTGTCCGATGCACATGCGGGTCGGCTTCGATGTGTACGGAGACCATATCGGCCCCAGCGTCAACGAACTGTACCGCATAGTTGCCGGGCTCAACGATCATCAGATGAGTATCGATGGTCATGGACGTCGATTTCCTGATCGATCTGACAACCGGCAGGCCGATCGTGATGTTTGGTACAAACCGTCCGTCCATTACGTCAACGTGCAGTATGGACGCTCCGCCGGCCTCAACCGCCGCTATCTCTTCCTCAAGACGAACAAAATTCGCTGAAAGTATCGATGGTGCAATACTATACATGAGTGGTCCTACGGTCGTTCAGTAGTTCGAGGCCGGGTATCTCCCGCTGGTCGTGCGGCCGGCGAGGACTGCGGTCGCGGCGTTACAGCCGGGGCCGTATTACGATTCGGGCGTTCAGTACTGTTTGCCGCCGGCATCTCTCGACGATTCGATTCGTCACCTCTTATCGGACCTTCACCTGTTGATGAATCGGAAGATGTCGATGAGTTCGAACCCACGTCCCTTGCTGTATCGGCCACCTTACGGGTCGAACTTACGTTGCTGTTGGCGTTTGCGTTTGTATTCGTATTCGTTCGCTGCCGCTTCGGCTTGTCCGAAATCATTTCTTCGATTTTCTTAGTGTCGTCCTCTTCGATATCTTTTTTCAATGATTCGGGGCGTTCATCCTGCGTCAGTCCCGCTTTGCTGACCACGACCAAAATCAATTGCCCGGTCTTTACTGTCTCTCCCGGGCGGGGCAATTGGTCAAGAATCGTATTGATCTTCTCAGTGCTTGGCCGGTCAGCCCTCTTTTTGATCTTTAATCCAAGAGCTGCGAGTTCCTTCTCGCTTTCAACAAAGTCCCTGCCGACAAGCTCAGGAACCCTTACCTCTTCCCCGGAAAGTGACATATAAACGACTGCCGCCATTCCAAAAAGGAACGCACACAACATCCCCGCCAAGAACAGCAGGCGTCCGATCGATCTCATTCCAAGGTTGAAGAGGTTCATATAGAACAGCTTGATTTAAAGTAAAATCCTAACATTTTTACCGGCGAGCACCAATAAAACTATTCCGCGTTGCGGATGAAAGTTGCCATAAAAAAGCCGTCGCCCTCAAAATCGGACGGGAACGTTCGCAAATATCCCGATTCCTGAATGAACCGTCCTGGTGCGTTCGGTTTTCGAAGAGCGAAGGTTTTGTTTCCTGTTAAGAACGACGATACGACCCCCTCGTTCTCTTCACGCTCCAAAGAACACGTTGCATAGATCAATAAGCCGCCAACCTTTACGGCCTTTGATGCATTTTCTAGTATCCTGCGTTGTTTTTCCTGTTTTGCGTGAATATCTTCGCTTTTCACTATATAGCGAATTTCCGGGTTGTGCCGTATCGTTCCGGTACCGGTACACGGAGCATCTACAAGAACCGCATCAAAGGAACCACCCGAGAATGGAAGTTCACGTGTCGCATCGAGTTGAAGTACATCCACCGATTCAAGACCCTGATGGTTGCAATTCGCTTTGAGGTTCAAAACCCGGCTTGTACTGAGATCCGCTGCAACACATATAGAACGGGACATTTCAGCTTGCGCGGCTATTTTGGTAACTTTCCCGCCCGGTGATGCGCAAAGGTCCAAAAGGCTTCCACCGAGCCGAATTTGCACAGCGTTAGCAACGAGTTGGGAGCCGGCATCTTGAAAATAAACATAGCCTTTCTCTGCGGCACGCCGGAGTTGTTTTCGACCCTCGTCAGCAAAATAGCAGTCGGCGACAAGTCCTGACTCTCGAATGCTGCCGATCTTGAGTCCCAGATCACTGCAGATCTTCTCTATGGTTGCCTCGGATCTACCGAATTCCTTGAAATACCTTGACGTAAGACGAAAGGCCGGGGACACAGGCTCATTGTTTGCAGTGCAGATAGCTGCAGCGGCTTCGAGACCAAAATCGGCGACCCATTTGGACACGAGCCATCTGGGATGAGACGTCATTACACATATCTCGCCTACTGGATCTTCAAACTTGAGTTCCGGGACTCCGGCACTGGCCTTCCTGAGGATGGCATTCACGAAACCACGTGCCGATCTCTTACGGGATCGGAGCACAAGGTTCACACTTTCATTGATCGCTGCGTGAGCGGGAACACGATCCAGAAAGATGATCTGGAAAAGCCCGAGCCTGAGCGCGGTCCGAACTTCAGAGTCCAGTTTCTTCTCACCCGCGAATTGACTGATAACTGCATCGAGGTACATCTGGCGCCTAAGCGAACCTAGTACTAGCTCATAGCACAGATTGCGGTCAGCGTCAGACAACCTGGCGGTAACCTGCGGAAGCAAAATGGAGGAAAAAGCATTCTCGCCCTCGATTCGGGCTAGAATGTCGAATGCTCCGGTTCTCGCCGGGGAGATCTTCATCCTCCGCTCTCCGGCTCCTGTTGCGAAAGGTCCTTAGAGATGCCCTTTTTTAGCTGGTGATCAACCGTAACTCGCTCGTCGAAAACGAAGCATTCACCTTCCCAAAGTGAATCTGAAGGATCGACGGTTTCGAGATACCTTAAAATACCGCCCTCTAGCTGATATACTTCCCGAAAGCCCTTTTCCAATAAATAAGGAGCGAACTTCTCGCACCGTATCCCGCCGGTGCAGAAGACTGCGATGCGCTGATGCCGCGAAGGATCCAGTTCTTCCTCCACGAATGCCGGGAGTTCACTAAATTTGGTCGTTCCTGGATTTATTGCCCCTTTGAATGTTCCGCTTCGGTACTCGTAGTCATTTCGTGTATCCAAGCAAAGAGTATGGGGATCGGTAATGATCCTGTTCCAAACATCGGGGCCGACGTGAGTTCCAATTCCGCTTGCGACATCTACCTCGCGCTTAAGTGTGACGATCTCCGGCTTGATCTTAACGTCGATCTTTCTGAATGGACTTCTTTCGTGAAAGGACGATTTGTATCTCAAGGTAGTCTGCAGGATCGCCTCAGCAGAAGCAACAAATTCCGATACATCGCTAGGTTTACCGCTCACTGTCGAATTAAACCCCTCTGCTGCTAGAATGATGGTTCCCTTGATCGAATGACGTGCCATGGCACCGCGCAAAAGCCCGCGGATCTCGATGAGATTACCTACCTCAGCCATAATCTTGAATTCGTAAAATGTGATTACTTCAAACATTTCGAATGTGATCGATCAAACACACTGATCGCCGGTCTGAAGATTTACACCATTGAGGAAATCCCGAACACCGACCCGTTTGCGCCCTTCGATCTGAAGCTCGGAGATCCTCAGCAATCCCTCGCCGCACGCAACAATAAGAGTATCGCCTTTAGCTTCGAGAACAGTGCCCGGACTCGCTGCACCGGCATGATCCCAAATGACATTTGCCCTCCAAAGTGTGAGGCGCTTGCCGCGAAATGTGGTATAAGTTGTTGGGAAAGGCTGGAATCCACGGATCCGGCGTTCGATTGAAGCTGCCGGAAGATTCCAATCGAAACGACCATCTTCTTTTTTTAATATCGGGGCGAACGTCGCCATCGTATCGTCTTGCTCGCGCGGAACTATTCCATCGAGGTCGTCAAGGGTCATTGAAAGCAGTTCCGCACCGAGCACCGATAAGCGGCCCATCAGATCTATCGAGTTTTCTTCAGACCCGATACCGGTTTCCGCTTGCAGCAAAATGTCACCCGTATCAAGGCCTGAATCCATTTGCATCGTGGTGACTCCAGTCACACTTTCTCCATTCACGATAGCCCAATTAACGGGAGCCGCCCCGCGAAATCTCGGCAACAGCGAAAAATGCACGTTAACGCAACCCTTCGGATACGCCGCCAGAAATGCGTCCGGCAATATTCGGCCATATGCGACCAATACGGAAAGATCCGCTCCGAAATTCTCGAACTCCACTAAAGCCTCATCTGTTCTGAGCTTCGAAGGTTGGACCACCTGAAGCCCAAACTGCAATGCCGCCTCTTTAACAGGCGAAGCCGCAAGTTTGTGACCGCGGCCTGATGGCCTGTCGGGCTGAGTGTATACCGCGACAATCTCGTGGCCATCGGCAACCAGCCTTTCGAGGCTAGGCACCGCAGCCTGCGGCGTCCCCATAAAAACGATCTTCATCAAATTAAAATGCGGCCGCATTATGACAAACGGCCGCGAAACCCACAAAACTCCGGAAGCTAGAACCCGCAGTGGTAGTTCGAAAATTCGTAGACCTTGCTCCACTTATCGCCGATCCGTTTGTAAGCGTTAAAACCCGCTCCCTCGAACGCCTGAACGTAGGTGAATATCTCGGCTGTACCGTCACGATCGTAGTCGAAAACATCGAGAAGCAGTTCGTGATAAACGCCTTCGTCAAGCGATGATATCTCACCGTTCATGACCTCGTCCTCCTTGATGTTCCGGAGGTCCGAGTGAGCGATCGCCAGCTTTCCGTCATTTCCCCGCTCGGCGATGAAAAAGAGAAGTGTTCTGGACTTTGGGTCATTTTCTGCCCAAAAACTGCCTACAAGCTCGGCCTTCTTGTCCCCGTTGACATCAAGTGCGGTCAGGTTGTGGTAGTCGAGTTTCTTAACCTCGACGTTATTCTTGGCAAACTCGGCACGGACAAGGGCGTCGACTTCGTTCCGCTCCGGCCATGTCGGTCGGCGACGGACGCCGAAAGTTCCCTTTCCCGGGGGAGCATTCGTGGCTAGTGCCATCAGCTTACCCTTGAGTTCTGCTTTTGTTGACGATGTTGTTACCCGAGCTAAATTTGGCCCGCATTCTACACCAGCGTCCGAACTGTTGACGGCTACGGTACCGGCGTTTGCTCCGCCAAATATTAGGCGATATGAAGCCTTTGGGCCGTAGTATTCGGCGTTAAATTTTTGGATTAACGAGTTTTCGTCACTTCCATTAACGGGCTCCGAGAGCTTTCCGTTCGCTACGAGAGCGATCGGCTCAAGCAACTGTCCGTCGTTAAGCACCGCAAAAATGATCGGCTTTGCCTCCGCAGGCGCCCGTCTCTGCGAAATGACAGTAGATGCACCAACAAGTAGCACGCCCGCAAAAGCAAGCACAACAAGCAAATTATGTATGGACCTCTTCATCACACCTTCCGCGATATTGATTTGCCCTGCATGAATTGCAGCAGGTACTCGCGCCCTCCGGCCTTCGAGTCCGTACCGCTCATGTTGAAACCGCCGAACGGATGAACACCGACAAGCGCTCCTGTACATTTACGGTTCAAATAGAGATTGCCAACATGAAACTCACGTCGAGCACGTTCGAGCCTTTCTTCTGATCCGGAGTAGACCGCTCCGGTCAACCCAAATTCAGTGCCGTTTGCGATCTCTAGAGCATGATCATAGTCGCGGGCCTTGATCACGGCCAGTACCGGTGCGAAGATCTCTTCCTGCTCTATCGTGTCACCGGGCTGTACATTGTCGATGATTGTCGGAAGGATGAAATAACCTTGCGAATCATCGCCGGTGCCGCCGGTTACGATTTCGCCGCCTTCCTCGACGCCCTTATTAATATATTGAAGGGTCGTGTCGAATGCCCGCTTGTTAATAACTGCAGAAACGTTGGTATCACCTTCCGTCGGCTGCCCAACGTTGAGCTGTTCCGTCAAGGCAACGACCTTTGCGAGTAGTTCATCGTGAACAGTTTCGTCGACGATTAGCCTCGAACACGCAGAGCACTTCTGTCCCTGAAAGCCATATGCGGCTTGAACAATGCCGACAGCGGCCGAATCTAGGTCAGCGTCATCGGCGACAACGATTGCGTCCTTACCGCCCATTTCCGCCACAACCCGCTTGATCCAGATCTGACCCGGACGGGCCTTGGCTGCCTCTTCGTTTATGTGAAGGCCGACACCTTTAGAACCAGTGAACGAGATGAATCGCGTCTTGGGGCTTGTGACCATTGCTTCACCGGTCGGAGGGCCGCCGGTCACGAAATTCACGACGCCAGGGGGAAGCCCGACCTCTTCAACGATCTCAATGAACTTGGCGGCAATCGTCGGCGAATCAGATGACGGCTTAAGCACAACTGTATTGCCAGCGACCACTGCGGCCATCGCCATTCCGGACATGATCGCGAGCGGGAAATTCCATGGCGGAATGATCGCTCCGACTCCGAGCGGGATGTACTCAAGGCTATTATCCTCGCCGGCGATCTTTGTGATCGGCTGTTCCTGCGACCAACGAAGCATTTCGCGTCCATAGAATTCCATGAAATCGATCGCCTCTGCCGTGTCGCCGTCTGCTTCGGCCCACGTCTTCGACACCTCGAACACCATCCAAGCTGAAAGCTCGTGCTTCCGCTGCCTCATGATGTCCGCAATCCGGAAAAGATACTCAGCACGCTCTGCGGCAGGAATGAATCGCCAGGTCTTGAACGCCTCGGTCGCGGCATCGATGGCCTTTTCGACTAGCGAAAGGTCATCATCGACCTCAGAAAACACGCCGACGACCTCGTCTTTCTTCGCCGGGTTAAAGCTCTTGAATTTTCCGCCGACCGAAACACGCTCGCCGTTTACAAGGCAAGTGTATTCACGACCCAATTCGCCCCTGACCTTTTCGATCGCGGCTCGCATTGCCTCGGCGTTTTCTGGTTTCGAAAAATCGGTGAATGGCTCGTTCTTGAATTCGTCCAAAACTCTTTGAGTCTGCATAAGGTATCTCCAATATCCTGTTCTATTCCCACTTTCCTGTGTTCTGAAGCCGCTTTATCTTCCGCTTTGCGAGTTGCCGCTTTAGCGGGCTCATCCGGTCAAGAAATACAATCCCGTCGCAATGGTCGGTCTCGTGAAGCACGCATCGGGCCGCAAGGTCGTTCACGTCCAGTTCGAATTCCTGCCCCGCAACATCGCAAGCCCGGACGATCACCCGAGTGTCGCGTTTGACCTGCTGATACAGTCCCGGAAACGAAAGGCATCCCTCGTCGCCGACCTGCTCGCCCTCAACATGAATTATCTCCGGGTTGATGAATGCATGCTTTTGCGATGGGCCGTCCTCGCTCGGAATGTCCATCACGAAGATCCTTTCCGAGATCCCAACCTGCGGAGCCGCAAGCCCGACTCCGCGTGCCTGATACATCAAGGCAAACATCCGATCGACCAGTACCTCAAGCTCACTGCCAAAACGTTCCTCGCTAACGGGTTTTGCGACCGTTAGTAGAACCGGGTCCGGGTAATGGACGATCTTCAGGTCCGACATAAGCTTTAATGATATCACGAGCAACCGCCAATATTCACCATTGCCCGAGGTCCCTGAAACCTGCATTCTCAGCCATAGATGGTCTCGCTTCCCACTTTTTCCCCGAAAGTAATAGAATACGAAAAGATGCTTAAGCCGACGGTCATTGCTATACCGATCTTCGCCCTTCTCATTGGGCTCGAGGCTTGGTATTCGCATCGGCGGCACGCCAATGCTTACGAAACCCGCGATGCGTGGACAAACATATTCGTCGGTTTCATGAGTGTCGCCTTCGGAGCACTTTTCGGCATTTTTGTCGCGGTGATATACAACGCCACCTATGAACTTGCCCCTTACAAATTTCCGGCCGAGGCATGGTGGACCTGGGCGATCCTCTTTTTCGTCGATGACTTCGCATATTACTGGTTCCATCGAATCAGCCACGAAATGCGGCTCTTTTGGAACTTCCATGTCGTCCACCATTCGAGCGAACATTACAACCTGAGCGTCGCGGTGCGGCAGAGTTGGTTTTCGGGCATCCTGCACTGGGTCTTCTATGCCCCGATCATGCTCCTCGGCTTCGCACCATGGATGTTCGCCCTCATGCACGGGTTCAACCTGATCTACCAGTTTTGGATCCACACGAAGTTCATCCGCAACCTCGGTCCGCTTGAGCATGTGCTCAACACGCCTTCGCATCACCGTGTGCATCATGGCGTTAACAATCCCTATCTCGATAAAAACTACGCGGGCGTGCTTATCATCTGGGACAAGTTTTTCGGTTCCTTTGTCCCAGAGACCGAGGAACCGAGGTATGGCATCATCAAGCCGATCAAGAGCTTTAACCCCCTTTGGATCAATACTCATGGTTGGGTAGAGATGTGGCAGGCGATGCGTTCCCAAAAGGGTGTGCTCAGAAAGCTTCGGTGCATTTTCGGTTCGCCAAACATGGAACTGAACGAACCTCGTACCGAATCGCGAGCGGCCGCCTGACCATCGCTTGCCCGAAACATTTGCGGGTAATATACTTACGCTTTTATGAGCGAACGTAAGATTAGGGTTTTGGTGGCCAAGCCGGGCCTGGACGGTCACGACCGCGGGGCGAAGGTCATCGCCCGCGCACTCCGCGATGCCGGAATGGAGGTCATTTACACCGGCCTCCGACAGACGCCGGAAATGATCGCTTCGGCAGCCTTGCAGGAGGACGTTGATGCCGTTGGCATTTCTATTCTCAGCGGAGCCCACAAAACGCTCTGCCCTCGGATCGTCGACCTTCTCCGCGAAAATGGAATGGACGACACGCTCGTCCTGGTTGGAGGAATTGTGCCGGCCGAGGACATCCCTGTATTGAAAGATCAAGGCATCTCGGAGGTTTTCCTTCCCGGAACTTCGACCGAGGATATCGTTACCTACATCAGGGCGAACGTCAGAAACGCCGATTAAGCCGGGGTGACGTTGGCCACGGATTGCTTGAAACATCGAACAAGGAGTAATGAACACTCGATGAAAAAACTGATCACCGGATTCTTCGCTTTCGCTCTCATCATTTCGGCGGCCTTTGTAAGCGGAGCCGTTTCCTCGGCCACGGGAGGCGGTGATTCGTTTGCCGCACAGGCCCAAACTTCCGTAGAGCGGAAGCGCAAGGTTGGCGTTACACGCCGAGTTTACCGCGGCGGCAAGTACGTCGGGCTCCAGATATGGAACGGAACTCGTTGGGTCGCTTACAAAACCTACAAGGGCGGCAAGTGGGTGACCAACAAATCGTGGCGAACCGGCCGCAAGGTTGTCAGCCGTTCGAAGAAGATCTTGTATTAATGGATATTCCACTCTTTGCGATGAAAAGCGTCCGTCTGGACGCTTTTTCAATTGCCGCGACCTTGGTTCCCGGTTCCCGCAACCGCCCTTTTCCGAAAGGTCCGGTTTCCGCTTATACTTAATTAAGAGACGCTTATGAAAGAGAAGGTCAGGGTTGCTAGCGGACAAGGTTTTTGGGGCGACATGCTTACGGCACCGGTGGATCAGGTCCGCGGCGGGCCGATCGACTACCTCATGCTCGATTACCTCGCCGAGGTGACGATGTCCATCGTCCAGAAACAGCGGCAACGCGACCCGAATGCCGGTTATGCCCGTGACTTTGTATCGCTGATGCGCGAGATACTTCCCGATTGCGTCGAGAAGGACATCAAGGTGCTCTCGAACGCCGGCGGCGTCAACGTCGAGGGCTGTGCCGAGGCGATCCGCGAGACCGCCCGAGATCTCGGGCTTGGCGGCAAGCTCAGGATTGGCGTGATCACCGGCGATGACATTCTTCCGCGGCTCGATGAATTCGCCGAACGCGGCATCGAGATCACCAATATGGACACCGGCGAACCGCTCGCGGCCGTTCGCGACAAAGTGCAGGCGGCGAACGTCTATCTCGGTGCCGGCGGATTGGTCGATGCCCTCGACCGAGGTGCACGCGTCGTGGTCGGCGGCCGGCTGACCGATACGGGCCTTACGCTTGCTCCGCTGATGCACGAGTTCGGCTGGAAGTTCGATCAATGGGACCTCATCTCGGCCGGGACGATCGCCGGCCACATCATCGAATGCGGAGCTCAGGCATCGGGCGGCAACTGCCAGTTCGAGTGGGACTCGATCCCGGACATGGCCCGCGTTGGCTTTCCGATCGTTGAGGCCGGGCCGAGCGGCGAGTTCATCGTCACCAAGCATGACGGCACCGGCGGGCGTGTGAACGTCCAGTCCGTTAAAGAACAGCTTCTCTACGAAATGGGCGACCCGAAGGCCTACATTACGCCGGACGTTGTCGCCGATTTCTCGTCCATTCGGCTCGAAGACGCTGGCCCGGACCGCGTCCGCGTTTTCGGCATCAAGGGCAGCCCGAACACCGAGTTCTATAAGGTTTCGATCGCTTACTCTCATGGTTGGAAGGCCGTCGGTACGCTCGTATATGCCTGGCCGGACGCCTACCAGAAGGCCCAGGCCGCCGACCGGATACTCCGCGAAAGGCTCGACCGGCTCGGCCTCAAGTTCGACGTCGTGCTCAGCGAGTTCGTCGGTGTCAACGCAACCCACGGGCATCTGGCAATGCAATCGTTTGCAGGAGGAACCGGCGATGCGGACAAGAGTGTCCGCGCTCCATCTGACATCCCCGAAGTACAGTTTCGGATCGGCGTTCGCGGGCAGAGCAAGGCGGACGTTGAGCGGTTCACGAAAGAGATCGCACCGCTCATCCTGACCGGCCCGCCCGCCGTCACCGGCTTTGCCGGCGGCCGCCCGAAGGTCGAGGAGATAATGGCGTACTTCCCCGCCCTCATCCCCAAGCACCTGATCGAGACCAAGGTCGAGATCATCGAGGCCTGACGGCGATCCGGGGTTCGCTCTGTTTCATTTTTTAGGAAGACACGTTGTTTCTGAAACGGTTGAAACAGATGAAACGCTTGTAACGGCTGAAACGCCTGAAACAGTTGAAACGCGTGAAACGCTCCGGCGTTTTGAGTCCCGGCTTTGGCCGGCGGTTCATTATTCCGGATTCCGAAGATCGCAATGGATGATAAGCCCTTACTGACACGCGGGGCTCCGCATTCGGGTTCCGCGTTCGGTGTTGTTATGTTTTTTATCGGGCATTGCGCGTTCGCGAAAACACCGCGAACATTGGAAACATCGCGAACATCGCGAACGCCGGAAACACAAGGCCGTGGAGCCTTGTCCTGAAATAGGTTTACACTTTTCCCTGCGGCCGATCGGAACGGCCCCGCCCAAAAAGAAAACGAACGGCTAAACGCTGGAGCCATTCGTTCGCTACGCTCCGCCGCCGCCATCATCAATTTCCGATCCATTCCCATCGTTGACATCTCTTTCTCGACCGCCGCCGCAAGCCCGCGGCCTGGCCGTCCTAGACATGCATGACTGTATCATAAGTGCAACGTCTATGTCAACGATAAAATATTCGGGCAACTGAATTTAACCTCATCCGTCTAAATTTCTAATTTCTAATTGCTAATTAGTAATTTCAGGTGGCTCGTGGTGGTACCCGAAAAAAAGGTCTGGCGGTTGTACACATATGAATGTATTATCTCCCGTATGAAAAATATGTCGTCAGCGGTTTTTCTGGGGCTTTGTTTTTTACTAGCGGCCGGGGCGAGTTGGGGACAAGATACCGAGTTTCAATCGGAGCCACCGAGGTACGAGCGATTTGTTCCGAGCGATGGACTGATGTTTCCGGAACGTTCCCTTGAATTGACCTGTGGACCAACGAGCCTCATGTACCGTCCAGATTGTCCGGTTGGCCGTAGAATTGATCAACAGCATATCCTTCAGATCCTAGATGATGACGGCTCGCTCTGGTATAGGTTTAGTGTTTATCAGCCTGATCCCGCTTATTTCATCAACGTGGAAACCCTCGAGTTCGTCAATCCTCATTTTAAACCGCTTGGCATGGGACTAACGTACCCCTTTGAAGCGAGTCCAATAGGAATACGTCCGGATAAAACTAAACGCCCGGCCTTTCCGCGTCAAGTGGTTCTACGGTTGGTAGCCGAATCGCCGAATTGGTATGAGGTTGAGGTAAACGAAGACACCCGATTGAGAAAGTACATTTCGAAGCAAGACCCGTTTTGGGCGAGAATCGGATGGCAGGATGTTTTCAGCATAAGCTATGGCGGATATATCGTGATCGACTCCACCAAAACAAATTTTCTCGACAAGCCGGATGGCAAGCCCGTCAACATTGCCTGCGAGAAGATTAGGTATCTCCAGTTGCTCTTTTCTAGTCTTGATGGCGATTGGATGGAAGTGAACAAAGGGAAATCGCATTGCCACGGTTGGATCCGCTGGCGAAATGGCCGAGATATTCTCGTCGGTTCACATCTTAATGGCTACGAAGTGATTGAGCCGAAAAACCAGGAGCAATAGATGACTGACGGAAAAGCTTAGCTTTTCCGCTCGGCGAATAGCGGTATTGAAGCGCACGCGATGCCGGACTTAGATCGGAAATCGCAAGGAAACTTTACAGAATCCTTTTGAGTGAAAACGGGAGCCAGAACTCGATCGACTCGGACGCTGCTTCGATCGATTGTCGTCCGTTTGCCGTTCTTCGTTTGATCTCCTCCTGGTAATCGCTAGTTTCCTTATACTTTTCGAACTGTTCTTTCCTGAACTGACGAAACCCCTTGTTATCGAAGTGCTTTACCTGAGTTAACCGGCCGTTCTCGAGCTCGAAGAAAGAATAAGCCTCGAAGGTGTTTATGAATTCCATGTCATAAGAATCGCCCGAGTTCTCACCGTCCATTGAAACAACTACGCCTGAATACCAATCGATCACTAAAGGCTTCCCGTCCGGGACCACTTGCTTCAATGCCGACACCGTTGATCTCTCGCATGGGTTCTTGAAAATATCCTTGAGTTTCAATTCTCGGTTCGAAATCTCGAACAATGCTTTGTACCCGCGCCAACTTGCGCTACAAAAATAGTCCTCGTCCTTCGGATCACGCTCCGGATATTTCTTGAAGTATGGCGTTAGAATATCGTTGAAGATCGAATATTCCTTACCCTCGTAGATGACGACATCGGGAATCTGCCAGGTCGCGAATGCCGCCGAAGCGAACAAAAACAGAAACATTGCGACTTTCATACTGTTTTTGATCATCTTTTACTCCTTCGATCTTTCAAGAAAGCGGGCGATGCCTTTTTGGCAGTCTTCGGTCATTCTGGCCTGGGCGTTGGTTTCGGAGCCGGCGGCGAGGGCGGCGGCGAAGTCCATTGCGTCCATTCGGTAGAGCAGCGATTTGCTGAGGGCGACGGCCGAGCGGCTGATCTTTGAATAGACGGCGGCGTAGTCGAGAGCGGCGGCCTCAAAGCCTTCATCGGGAAGGAGCCGGTTGACGAGCCCGAGGCCCTTCGCCTCCGGTGCGGAAAACTCGAAGCCCTGCGTGACCAGCTCAAAGGCGAGCTTTTCGCCGAGGTTGCGGCGGAGTATCGCCATAACGATCGCCGGGACAAAGCCGATCTTCACCTCCGGATAGCCGAAGCGGGCGGTCTCGGCCGCAAGCACGATGTCGCAGCCGGTCGCCAGCCCGCATCCGCCCGCAAGCGCCCGTCCATGCACCGCCGCGATGACCGGCACCCGCGCATTGCGGATCAATGAGAAAAGCTCCGCAAGGCTTTTCGCATCCTCTAGATTTTCTTCATAAGAAGCCCCGGCGATCTTCTGCAACGCCGAAAGGTCCGCACCCGAGCAAAAATCCTTCCCCGCCCCGCGGATCACGACCGCACTCAGCGAATCATCCGCATCCGCCTCCCGCACCGCCCGCTTAAGCTCCGCCACCAACTCATCATTGAGAGCATTCCGCTTCTCGGGGCGGTTTAGGGTCAAGACGCGAATCGAATCGTGATCTGTAGTCAATAGAACGGACATATCTTCTTCCAATTCACTCTCAGGCTATAGTGCGGCTTCTTCGATATCGATATACATCCGCAGCAGTGCGGTCGAGAATGTTTTGCCTTGGGCGTCGGTCATTAGGCTGAGCGTGCCGCCGCCGCCGAGGGCGCCGTGGAGCAGGAAGTTTAGGGCGCCGAGGTTGGGCAGCTCGAAGCGTTCGACCTCGCCTTTTACCATATCGCCGAAGTGCTCTTTGACGCGTTCGGCCGTTACCTCGCGGACGAGAATCGGATAATATTTATCTTCGAGGGCGATGAGTCCGACGTTTGCGGTGTCGCCCTTGTCGCCCGAGCGGGCGTGTGCGATCTTCACGAGTTGTACTTTCATAGCTTTTTACCGGCCTTTGGATAAATATAGCCGAAAGGCCGAGGAACTTCTATTTTGATGGCAGGCAGGCAGCGGAAACAGGGTTGGATCGGCGTGGCGATGGCCATGCTGCTCGGGCTGTCGCCGGCTTTTGGGCAGGCGGACGCGAATGCGCTCGTTGAGGGCGTTTATGCCTCAACGCGGGAATACCTTGCGAAGTTCCGCGACCTGCTCGCCGAGGAACGGAAGACGTTCGAGTTTTACGGGTCGAACGGACGGGTGCGGAAGACGCGGGTGGTCGAATCGAACTTTATCGTCTATGAGCTCGGCGGCGAGGGCAAGGCGGCCGAGTACCGGCACGTGCTGCGGGTCGATGGCAAGCCGATCGAAAAGGCGGACCTTCGCTCCGAGGAATTCTTTGAAAAGCTGACAAAGCTCGGCTCCTCGCGGAAAGAGCTTGAAAAGGTGCAGGAAGAGAGTACGCGGTTTGACGAGGGAATGCGGATCAACGGCTTTACGCTTTTCCAGGCCGTGGCTCTTTCGCCAAAGGTCCGCGGGGTGATGGCCTTTCGGCAATCGGCGGACGGCGGGCCTGTGATCCGGCTTGATTACGAGCAGAAGGCGGAAAGCCCGCTCATTACGGTCAACCGCGGTTCGACGAGCGGCGAGGAGCCGGTTGTCAGCTTTGAGATCGACGACAACTCGCGTGAGGCCTTTAACGAAAGGCTTCGGGGCTCGCTCTGGATCGATGCGGAAAGCAAACGGGTCGTTCGCGAGGTCCGCGAGCTGACGGTTCGTCCCGCGGGATTTGTTAGGGCGGTACTGATCTCGCGGGTCGTGCTCGAATATCAGCCGAGCGAGTTCGGCATCAACACGCCGGCGAATATAACCCACGAGTTTTTCACACTAAAGCGTAAACAGCAGGAGAGCGAGCTGGACGTTCGGGCCGTCTTCGAATACACCCGATTCTCGCGGCCGGACGTTGACGTAAAGGCCGAAGAGCCGCGAACGCGCTAGTTCAAGGATCTTAAAAGCTTCTCGGCCTCGGTCCGATATCCGCGCATTATCGGCGAGCGATCTTTGCTCGTCGCCCGGAGAAAACGCTGGAGTTCACGCCTCGCCTCGTCCCGACGCCCGAGCTCGGCGTAAAGCATTCCCAAACGCAGAAAGACGAGCTTCGACCCCGGGATCATCTCGGCAGCGGCCGCTTCTCGGGCAGACTCGAGCTCGCGGAGCGCATCGGCCTTTCGGCCTTGCTGATACAGGACGACGGCTATCTTTTCGGTAAGGGCGGCCCGGTAGATGGGCAGCCGATCGCGGGCTTCGGTCAGGCGTTGCTCGGCTTCGGGGAGACGGCCGGCGTTTTGCAGTGCCAATGCGAGTGCTTCGTAGGCCTGAAAAAGCGTGTAGGCGTTAATGTTCGCGTTTGCCGTCGCAATGACGCGTTCGGCATCGGCGATGGCGTTTGCGGGGTCGTTGCGGGCGATGCGGGCACGGGCACGGCCGTTCAGGGCAAGCGGTTCGGGGCGGATGGCGACGGCGCGTTCAAATTCGCTGAGAGCGTCTTTGCCGTTTGCCTCAAGGGCCGCACCAAGTTGGAGCCAGTTGGTCGCCGAGCTTGCATCGACCGCAACCGCGTGCCGCCAGAGAGCTTCATCAGACCGCCAGACCTCCGTATAGACCAATGAACGAAAAGCCAGCAGAAATGCGATGAAGCAGGCGATGGTAAAGGCCGCCTTGAAGTTTATGCCCTGCATCGAGGCCGCAAACCGGTCGTAGATCATCGAGGCAAACATAATGCAGAGGCCGAGGACCGAGATATAAAGATAGCGGTCGTGGACGAGCTCTTCGGGGCGAAAGGCCGGTATGTAAAAGGCCGGCAGAAGCGGAAGAATGAAGAGCCCGAGGCCGAATAACGCCCGCGGCGAGCTACGTGCAAAGAATATTGCAAAGCCAAGTATCGCGGCGGATAGTGCGGCGGGGACGGCGAAGCTCATCAAGCCGATCTCGCCGATCGCCCGGATGCCGTAGTTCGGGCCGATTATGGATGGATAGAAGATCTGTTTTAGATAGAACAGAAAGATAGTCGGAGCGGTCAGGATCGCCTCGGCGAGGCTCGGAGCATTCTCGACCGGAAGCGCGACGCCGCCCAAAATGACAGACCGGACAATGAGAAAAGCGACGGCGGCCGACGCGAAGAGTCCGAGCGGTAGCATGCTTTTGCGTGTTCTCTGCTTCATTTCCGAGAAGTCGGAAAGCCCGCGTGTCGAAAAGATAAGCCAAAACAAAGGCAAACAAACAACGATCGATTCCCTCGCTCCGACGGCAAGTAAGAATGTTCCGACAGCGATGGCAAGATAGTATTTGCCCTTCGACTCTCGGGCGGAGCGGATCGCAAAGATGAGCGAAAGCATCAGGAAAAGGCCGGCGAGCGTGCTTGGGGCTCCGGAGATCCACGCGACCGATTCGACCTGTGCTGGATGGACGGCGAACACCGTAGCAAAAACCGCAGCGGGCATCAGCGGTATCCCGAGCAAAAGAAGCAGATAAAACGCGGCGACCGCGGCTGCGATATGGATGGCAAGATTCGAGACGCGCCAGCCGAAAGGCTCGATGCCGAAAAGTTCGTTGTTGGCGATACTCCAAAGCGTGAACGTCGGCCGCCAGTAGTTGCTGGCCGTGATTGCGCCGCTGCTCTTGAACGCCCAGACGTCCGAAACGACCGCGGTGCCGTAAAGCGAACGCTCCTGAATAAGAGGATTCTGGGCGATCTGCCGGTTATCGTCGTAAACAAAATCGCCCGAGAGCGACCCGTAATAGACGCCGAGCGTGACAAGCACGATGACAGCGACAGCGATGATCTGATGTTTTGCAGGGATCCGTTCGTTCGTCAGAATGCCTCCTCAATTACGGCCAGGACAGGGTCTTCGGCAACGCGATCGATCAAACCGGCCTGCAGTGCCCACTCGGCCGGGAACGGCTCGGCGGTGAAGAACATCTCGAGCGCACGAGCCTCGCCGATCAGACGCGGAAGCCGCTGAGTTCCGCCCCAACCGGTGATGATCCCGAGCCGTACACCCGGATGGCAAAACGTGGCCGCAGGCGTCGCGATCCGCCGCTTACACGCAAGCGCGAGGTCGAGCGCACCGCCGAAGCACGGGCCATTCACGGCAGCGATAGTGATCACCGGTAGATTCGAAATGCGATTCATGAGCGATTGGCCGAGTTCTGCAAATCCCCGTGCCACCGCGGCATCGAGCGTTGCAACCTCGCGAAGATCTGCACCGGAGGCGAAAACGCCATCGCTGCCGGTGAAGATAAGCCGCTCGGTTTCACGCGAAAGGCTTTCGATTACATCGTTCAACGCCGCGATGACGTCTGCCGAGAGCGGGTTCCGCACATCGGGCCGCGTGAACCGGACGACCAAGGCGTCGCCGTGTGCTTCGGTTGTAAGCGGGTTAGACATCGGCGGGCTACGGCTTAATAATAGCGATATGTTTCGCACGGACAAAGCGCATCCATGGCACGGGATTCCGATCGGCGACGGTGCACCCGCCGAGGTGACCGTTTTTATCGAGATCGTTCCCCGCGATACGGTCAAATACGAGGTCGATAAGGAAACGGGGTACCTCAAGATCGACCGTCCGCAGCAATATTCGAACGTGGTGCCGGCAAACTACGGCTTCATCCCGCAGACCTATTGCGACAGCGGGATCGCCGAACTCGCCCGGGCAAAGACGGAGATCACGGTCAATGGCGGCGACGGCGACCCGCTCGACATACTCGTTCTTTCAGAGCATCACATTCCACGCGGCGACATCATTCTGAAAGCGAGGCCGATCGGGGGCTTTTGCCTGATCGACGACAACGAGGCAGACGACAAGATCATTGCCGTGCTCAAAGGCGACAAGGTTTTTGAACAATATGAGGAGATCTCGCAGCTTCCGAAAGGCATCCTCGAACGGTTCGAGCATTATTTCCTGACCTACAAATCACTGCCCGATGCACCGAACGTCTGCGAGATAGCATACTCCTACGGCCGCGAAGCTTCGTATGAGGTGATCAGTGCGGCGATAGACGACTACGCTAAACTCGTCGGCAAGCTTCGTTGATCTTCAGGGAATCTTTTGCTCGAATTGCTGCGGCTTTAAATAGCCCCGGAATGTGCTTTCGATGCCGCTGTTCTTGAGCCGCCCGCTGCTGTCCACGAGCGTCCATTGAATGACGACCCCGCCCGCGTAATCAACCTTATCGGAGAGAAAGAAAAGATTCTTGCGAACACGGGTCGATCCGTTGGCCTTTATCGCAACGACCTCAAGAAAGTAAGTGTTCCCCTTATCGACGACAGTCGAAAGCTGTTCGGCGTTGATGTACTTCTTCAAAACCGTCTCAGTATTTGCAGGAGCCTCGTTGACGAAGAATCTGAGAAATTCCTGAAAGTGAAGTTCGAGCTTTTTTAGGTTATCCATGTCCGGCCGGCTCTCAAACGCGGCCTGTCTTGAGCGGTAAAGCTGGTCGAACGACCGAGCGACCTCTGAACAATATCTTGGCCGCGAATCGCGGCAGTCATCCGTCAGTGTCGGAACGCAGCAAGGCCGCAGGCCGGTTTCGGTGCCGCAAAACATCGGTGAATCGATGCCAAAGGACTTCGGGTAGTAGACCGTCAATCCGCTACCGTTTGCCAGCTTCGGAAAAAGGGCAGAAACGGCAACGGTCTCGTCGATGGTGACGTTAGTTGAGGCGATGTTCGTCTCCGTGCGGAAATACGAGACAAGATCGGCAAATTGCCCGACGACGTTGCCGCTACGAACGAGCGTCGAAGAAAGTCCCAGTATGTTGTGCCCACCTTGTTTTGTTTGCTGCCGAGACGCGATGCGGCAATAATCGGCAGAAAGCTCGTCCATTACTACCTTGAAAAGCGGGACCGAGCGGCGATAGAACATCCAATCTGCAAGAGAATTGCGGTCGGAGATGACGATGGTCGCGTTCGGTTCGACCGAGCCCTTTACCGAAACGGCGATGTTTGCGAGGGCACGTTCCAACTCAGCGTAGACCAGAATGTTCGTGAGAATGTTTTCGTTGGTGACGGTATTCGCGGAGCCCGGCGTGGCCCGCGGGGTCGGAAGGGCCGAAAGTGCGGCATTGCGTGACTCGGCGATCTGCCTCTGGAGATTTGCGATCTCAAGCTCGCGCTCAAGCTGCCGCTTCATTTCCAAATAACGAGTTTCGTCCGCTGATGGTGAGGGTGACGGCGAAGGCGATGCATTCGGCTCTTGAGCGAAAAGCACCACGGCCGAAACAAAAGCAAGAAGCAAAAACAACTGAAGAGTTCTCAGCAACACTCTCGGCCGGCGACAATTGTTGACTGGCATAACCGGAGCCTCCATTCACTCGCTCCGATTTAAATTTACGCCCGTTATCTGCTGCAAAATGTGAGCAATATCACAACAAACAAGACGAAGTTTCGAGCAACGTCCCGCCCGATGTCGGCCCACTGTTTTACCGAGCAATTGTTTTCTAATACAATGGCGAAATCACGTTTTCGACCCCATAGATCTTATGAAAAAACAAAACACAATCCTTGCATTGATATTCGTGTGTCTTGGTGTTGCGGCGTCGGCGGGCTGCGGTTGGAACCCGGCGGTTACTGCCGTTCCTGTGACCGCTCCCTGGGATTCGATGAACCTGCCGATCAAGCAGGACGCCATAGTTTATGAAAGTTCGGCGACGGAGTTGAAGGTCCTGCACAAGGATGACCGGGCAAAGGTCGCTCCGGCATATGATGCTGCGATCTTGGCGGCCGGCTGGAAATCGGCGGGCAAAAAGGCGGGCGATGAAATGACCAATGTATTTCAGAAGGATGGGAAGACGCTCGAGGCCTATGTTTACCCCTACGAGAACACGGGCGTTATATTGACATTAAAATAGAGCGAAACGCCTTCCGTTCAGAAAAATATCGCCCAGGTCGCGAAGTCTTCGGTAAAGTTTTCGAACCGATGCATGACCTCGGCCGGCACGAAGAACGCATCGCCGGCAGAGCATGAGTGCCGTTCGCCGGCGATGACGAGCTCACCGCTGCCGCGGGCGATGAAGTAGAACTCGTCATCGTCATGGCTGGTTTGGCGATCGGTCCCGCGGGGAGCAAAAAAGACCAGCTTTACGCCATCTTTTTCAAATGGCTCGATGTCCCAAACGCCGTCGGGCCATTTCTCGTTGGCCGGAAGCGGAAGCCTGCCCAGAAATTCCTCGATAGTAAACTTCATTTCAATTCAAAATGCTGAGATATGCCTTCCATGGGCCGACCGCCGTTTCATAGCGGCGTGCCATCGCGGTCGCGATCTGCCGGATGTGTGTCAGGTCATGGACGACCCAAGTGGAGAGAAGTTGCTCAAGAGAAACCTCGCCAAACTCCGGATGTATGCCGCAAAGCTCAAGCTGCTCTGGCGTGAGGTTCCAGTCGGTTAGCTCGTCGAGACATCGCTTGCGGACGTTGGCAAATTCATCGAGCAGTTCGGCTAGCGGCCTTCTCAGCGGCCGTTCGAACTGGCCGTAGCGGTCAAATGGCGGAAAGCTACGGTCCTCGCCCTGAGCGAGTATGACCCTTGCCCGCGGGATCCAATCCGTTTCATCCGCGTGGATCAGATGGCCGACAATGTCGTATGGCTCCCAATTGTCACGATCGCCCGCCGACGCCGTCCACTCGTCCGAAAGCCCGCCCAGCCACGCCCGCAAGGTCCCCGGCGTGGCCTCTAAGATCTCGATCGCAGTGTCTGATGAAAACTCCATTAAAAAGACTCAACTTTCAATCCACCAAATGCGGAAGCACGAAAGCTCCAATGTGCGGCGTTGATGTGTTGAGGGACGTCTCGAGTGCAAGGATCAATGCCGGGCGGAGGTCTTCGGGTGTGATGATCGCATCGACCAGTCCTCGGGCGGCGGCATGCTTGGCGTCGAGTTCTTTGTCGTAAGTCGCTCGCACTTTGTCCATCTCGGCCAGCATCGCCTCATCGGGCTCTTTCCCTTCTTTTTTGAGTTTTTCGAGCTGCGTTCCAAATATTGCCTGTACGGCGCTGTCGCCTTCCATCACACCCATTCGCCCGGTCGGCAGCGAGAAGATGAAATCGGGGTCAAAACCCTGGCCCGCCATCGCGTAATAGCCGGCACCCGAGGCGTGGTTGACGGTCAAAACGATCTTCGGCACACGGGCGGTCGCCATCGCTTCGACGAAACGCGCTCCCGCACGGATGATGCCCGAGTGCTCGGCATCGGCGCCGACCATAAAGCCCGAGACGTCCTGAACAAAAAGCAGCGGCGTCCCGTGGCGGTCGCAGTTCTCAATAAAATACGCCGTCTTTTCGGCCGATTCCGAATAAACGATCCCGCCGAAACGCGGCGGTTCGCCGGGTTTGCCCTTTGACATCCCGCGGCTATTGGCAATTACGCCGACAAGAATGCCGCCGATCCGGGCCGTGCCGCAGATCATTTCCTTGGCGAAATCCGCCTGAAATTCATCGATGCCGCCCTCGTCCAGAAACGTCTCAAGCACGGCGTGCATGTCATACGGTGCGCGGTGATCCTCAGGGAGCAATTCGTAAAGCTTATCGCTTACGGCTAATGGCTCACGGCTTTCTTCAACAGAAACTCGAGTCGGCTCTTTGTCGGGCATTTCGGCGACGAGCTCACGGATCTTCGCAATGCATTCGGCATCGTCCTTGGTGCGGTAATGGGCCACGCCGGAGATCGCGTTGTGCGTCATTGCGCCGCCAAGCGTTTCGTTATCAATGGTCTGGCCGGTCGCACCTTTGACGAGATTGGCCCCGCCAAGTCCCATGAACGACGTTCCCTCGACCATCAGGATGACGTCGCTAAGAGCAGGCAGGTAAGCTCCGCCCGCGACGCACATTCCCATTACGGCCGCGACCTGCGGCACGCGAAGATATCGCCGCATTATCGAGTTGTAATAGAAGATGCGGGCCGCGCCGTATTGGCCGGGGAAGACGCCGCCCTGATATGGCAGATTTACGCCGGCCGAATCGACGAGATAGATGATCGGCACGCGGTTCCGCATCGCGATCTCCTGTGCGCGGAGTATCTTTTTGATCGTCTCCGGATACCAGGCACCGGCCTTGATCGTCGCGTCATTGGCGACGACGACGCACTCGCGGCCTTGGATCTTTCCGACGACCGTAACGACCGCGGCAGCAGGAGCCTGCCCGCCATATTCGTCATAGGCGACCAGCAAGCCGATCTCCTGCGCGTAGGTGTCCTTATCGAGCAAAAGCTCGATGCGCTCGCGGGCGGTCAGCTTTCCTTGCTTGTGGATCTTTTCGACCTTTTCCGGCCCGCCGCCTTGCCGGAGCTTTTCCGCGAGGTGCAGATATTCATCGGTGAGGACACGCAGGCGATTTTCAGATTTACTCATTATCAGTAGCTATTTCAAAAACGACCGGCTTAGCGAAGATAGACCGAGCCGGTCGAGGTATCAGAAACGGTCGGCGAATCGAGACTGACAACCCGCAGCCAAGCTCGCCGGCTTGCGGTACCCCACACCGCAATGGCCTCACTGCCGTCGTTTGGCGTGCTGGCGACGACCGTTGACCAGGTGAGGCCTTCGTTTCGGGAAACTTCGATGCGAACATTCCCGCTGAGATTATTCGTTTTCCAGGTTACCGGCCTCGCGATACCTCGAGGTAAAGAGCCGCCGTTGGCGAAGTTAACGAGCGTTATGCTCGAACCGCTGTATCGATAGTTCGCGATCGCGTCAGCGGTGTTATTGATCGCCCGAACGTTGTCGCGTGCGTTGTCGAGCCCGGTCGGAAAGTCCTGATAGGTGATGGCCGGGCTCGAGAAATACGCTCTTCGCGTGCACCCATTTGCGCACGGGTTCGAATATGACATCACGGTCCGGAAAACGCCATTGACATAATGGCCGTAGCCGTAAGGGAGAGTCGCTCCGCTTCCATTTTCCGGATTATGCTGGCTGCCCATGTTGTGCCCAAGCTCATGGGCAAACGAAAGATTGCCCACCGCGCAGCTCCGGGCCGTGACCGTATATCCATTGTTCGGGTTTCCGGCAGGATTCGAACCCATCAGATAACCGACCCCGCACGCCCCGGCGATCTCGCCGATCATTGCGACAAGGTCTGCGTTTGCTGCGTTTCGCAAGGCCTGAACCCCTGCATCATTTCTCAGTGTGCTCAGGTCGGTGCTTGCGCTTGTGGTTTCCGTATATACCCATTCCTTGGCGTCAACCATTCTGACCCGCTGACGAACCCGGCTGTTGATGTAAGCGGTATTCGTCGCGTCGATAGCGTTCTGCGAAAGGGTTTGGGCTTGGGCTTCGCCGCCGAGAAAATTCTTCGTCGCCGTTGTAAAAACTACCAGAACATCGATGCGGTCGCCGGAATCAGATGAGGTTTGAAGCAACCCGCCTTCAGGCGTCACTTGTCTTGTTGCTTCTCCGGGCTTAATGGCACCGCCACACTCCGGGAACAAAGACTGATCGAGTTCAACGAGAATGTGATGGTTGCCACGCGGGACGATCTCAAATACGGCCTCGGGAGTATAAATAAGCCCAGCGACGTGGCCCTTGCGGAAGGTCAATATGACATCGCCTTCAAAGCCCTTTTCATTGATCTTTCCGCGCCATGTGACGTCATCGACCCCACGCACTTCAGATTCCGACTTCACGGCTCGGAAGGCTTTGCTCTCAGCTAACGGCAGCTCCAAAGCCTCCGCCATCATGGCCTCGCCCGAATTTACCGAGATCGTGTATTCACGAACTGCGGCGATCGAGGACCTTTCGGCAAATGGGCTCGCGGCTTCAGTGATCGAAAACAACCGCACCTGCGACTGGGCATTAACGCCGATGGTGAGGCACGCGAACAGCATAAAAAGAAGAGCGATTGCCGTAGTTCTCATTGTTAAACGTCTCCAAGGATGAAGGTCGGGACCATCCCGCCGCCGCTTGAAACATTCGCCAGTTCGGACGAGGAAAGACGTGTGAACGCGGAGCCAACGACGCCGTTGAAAAGAAGCGGATCGAGGTCAACGAGCTGCTCGACCATTCCCCATTTCCCGTGTTCGTCAAACAGCATCGGAAAATGCTCTTTCGCCGTCTGGACCTTTTCCTGGACCAGATAGTCGCCGTTCGCGAGAGCGGTCGAAATTGCTTCGTCCCATTCACTCGCGGTGAGGCTCCAGCCGATGTAGATGCCGTGGCCGCCGTAGTCGTCGTTTGGCTTCAGCACCAGCTTGGATGCGTTTGTCCGGGTCCATTCGACGAGGTCGATCTCGGTGCCTGCGTTTACGGTCGTTTCTTCGCGGAAGCGGCGCGTCCAGGGGATATGATCCGCGATCGCCGCAAGTTCCGCCTCATTGAAGAGCGAGGCATAGCGTTCATTGGTCAGCACGGCGAAGATCGCTTTCTTGTGAACGAGCTTACCGCGGAAACTATTGACCATGCAGACCGCACCGGCCCGATAGGCATCAAGCAAAGCCGGTGCCTTTTCCATGATCGGCAGATACTCATTAACGAGCAGCCGTTTGTAAACGATGTCGATCGCAACTCCGCTGTACCAGAGCTTTTCGCCATCGAACTCTAGCTCCTCCGGCGAGCAGATCACGGCCGAGTAGCCGGAATATTCAAAGAAATCACGGAAGAGCTCGAACTCCTGCTGCGTCGGAAGGCCCTTTAGGTCGACAATTGCAATTACCGGTTTCTCGTCCGGCTGGCGGCCAAGGTACTCGGCGTGGCAATCAAGAAGCACCTGCAAAAGCTTCGCCCGGCCTTCGAGCTTCGTGACCGGAAAGCGTTCGGTGAACCGCTTCATGATCGGAAGGTCGAGAAAAATGTTCGAGGCGGAATCAGAGTAGGCAATGCCGGCCGGGCTTTCGCCATTCAGTTCGACAAAGCTGTAAGCGGATTCGCCGAGAAAGGAATCGAGCCGAGCGGTCGGGGAGACCTGGCGGTAGCCCGGATCGATCTTCACCAATTCCCTTTCGATTTCCGTGATGCCGAGTTCGTCGAGCAGTTCATCACTCTCGACCGCCGCGTCCTTAACTTTTTGAAGGGTTCCCCAAATAGTCTCGCAGGCTCGGCGGGCCATTGCCCATTCCTCCGCGGTAATGAAATGCGGCCTGAGATACGGCGTCAGCCGGCGGCCGCCGAAGATCAAACGTGCCGACTCAAGGCCTCGGTCAAGAACATCGACGGATTCGCTTACGAGGTCGGCATCCTCGAGCAACTGATGGTAATACTCAACGGCTTCTTTTCGTGTCATTCGGTTTACCTAGCCATGCTGAGGATCTCTTCGAACTCGTCTTTCGTTACGGGCATTACGGAAAGCTGGGATTGCCGGATGAGCTTAAGTTCGCTAAGCGCGAGGTTCTCTTTCATCTGCCCGAGCCCGACCGGCTTTTTTAGCGGTTTGACCGGCGAAAGCTCGACGGCGACCCATTTCTCATCGTAAGCGGTCGGGTCCGGAAAAGCGGCTTTGGTCACCTTCGCAATACCGACGACCTCTTTGCCGATATTCGAGTGGTAGAAAAGCACCTTATCGCCGACCTTCATATCGCGAAGGTTGTTGCGTGCCTGATAGTTCCGCACGCCGGTCCAATCGGTCTTTCCGTCCTTAACAAAATCATCCCAAGAGTAAGAATCGGGCTCTTGTTTAACCATCCAGTAGTTCATAAGTTTAGTGTCTAGTCAGTCTCGGAAGTTTAGGAGGTCTTGGAAGTCTGTAGCATAGCTTTGAACCGTCTCGGGTTTCCTAAACCTCAATTGTCTTGTTCGCGTTTCGCAAATGTTGGATGAGCCCAAAGGTCATCCGTCCGATCTCATCGAGCCGAAAGTATAGTTCGTCAAACATCTTGTTGTCGATGTAACCAAGGTCTAAAGCCAAGTACAAATGCGACTTCGTTTCGGCGACAGAACCTAGGGCGATATTAAGAAAATGTGCGAAATCTTTATCGGTGCGTCGTCCCTGTCCTTCGGCAATGTTCGCGGCGATCGATATCGATGCTCGACGGATCTGGTTGCGAAGATCAAAATCCTTCGAAAACGGCCCGGTGCCACAGATCCGGTAAATCTCAAGGTTCAGTTCCCGAGCCTTCTGCCATGCAACAATATCCTCGAACCGCTTGAACGTCGCCATGTCTTTCGCCGAACAAAACCTTCGAGCTTCCCAGACTTCCTAGACTTCCTAGACTTTCTTCTGCGCTTTTGCTGCTTTCTTGTTCAGCCATTTCGCCATGCGCTCGACGAAGGGGCGGATCGGTTTGAAGAGCTTTGCCCGGAAGCTGTTCTTGTTCTGTTCCTCGCTCCACGCACGGAGGTTCTTTTCAGTGTATTGCCGGATCTGCGGTTCGAGGTTCTGTTTCTTGACCGAGTGGCGGAGCGTCAG
Organism: uncultured Chloracidobacterium sp.; assembly: GCA_964526245.1. GTDB lineage: Bacteria > Acidobacteriota > Blastocatellia > Pyrinomonadales > Pyrinomonadaceae > OLB17. The sequence goes on from CAZGLZ010000012.1 coordinate 51,451, forward strand.
GTAATAGTGCTGGCCGATGAGCGAAAAAAGGAGGCCGGCCATATTCGCTTTGAACGACGTCTTTGCCATCCACCGCTTGGCAAAGCCCTCGGTCGGCTGGAGCAGTGCGCCCATTGCTATCTCGAACCACGCATTCTGGTTGCCGACCTTCGGATGGTAAAGCCCCGGCAGATCGCCCTTCATCGGGACGTCCACGTTCTTAAGCCGCGGGTCGTTGATGAAATCGACGAGCTTTACGCGCTCAAGCCCGCGGAGCTGCTCGATCGGGACGTAATCAAGCACCTGCCGGATTGTCTCCTCGCCGCCCTTTGGCATATCAAGCGAAGATGCGTTCTCGATCTTAAGTTTTACTGTCTTTGCGGTCTTTTGGCCCGCAGTTTGAATCGCCATTTGTTATTTCTTTAAGTCTAGTATTTCGCTTTCTAAATAAAGAGTTTCCGGAGCAAAATCTTGTTCATTCGGCCATTGGACGGTCCCGAAAGCGATCTTAAAATCGCGAAAATAATTCGGATCCTGCAGCTCGGTGAAAATGCCCATTTTGAGATATGGTGTTGCATCGAATAGGCGCACTGAACCATCATTAAACGTGAGCTGGAGCCGATACCCTTCTAGTGCCTGCGCGGAAATTACCTTCTTCATTCTCTATTTCAGCGGATCGATCTTCACCACAGATTCGCCGTTAATTGCCAATTCCCAGTTCGCCATTAATTCGTCTCGGTGAATCTCTATCCAAGCATCGAGCAGCTTCTTCTTCGATGTCCTAAGAGTACCTTCGATAATCTCGCCATCGGGCAAGGAAACGACCGACTCCTCGTCACCGTACTTCACATGAATGTGAGGCAGATGATGCTGCTTATTATCAAAATAATACATTAGGATAATAAGGCCGTAGAATGTCGAAATTACGGGCATAGGGACAAGTTTCAATTTTAGGCGATGGCGTCGAATTCTCAAACTGCGCGTACAGGCTGAAATGCAACAGTGGTGTTGCTTCGTGCAACACTTAGGGTGGGTTTGGCTGCCACAAATGCCCGAAAATCGGGGATCATCGGCTGGCACGGTGCTTGTTATCAGGTACGATTAATGCGGCAAACGACCATCGCAAAACCGATAGAAGCAACCGGCGTCGGGCTCCATACGGGAGTTCCGGTAAATATGCGGCTGAGGCCGGCACCGGCAAATACAGGTTACATTTTCGTCCGAACCGACCTTGATGATTTCGAGATCCCGGCCTCGGTCGAATACGTCGGGCACTGCAGCTATGCGACGACGCTCGTCCGACGCGGCGTTGTTCTCTCGACCTGCGAGCATCTGCTCTCGGCGCTCCGCGGTGCGGACGTCGATAATTGTTTCATCGACCTAGACAATATCGAGATCCCGATCCTCGATGGCTCAAGCGAGAATTTTTATGAGCTGATCGCAGAGGCCGGGATCGCCGAGCAGGACGCTCCGCGCCGTTATCTGAAAGTCCGGGAAAAGGTGGAGATCGAACAGGGCGACCGGCGGATGTCGATCGAGCCGGCAGAGAATTTTTCGATCGAATGCGTGATCGATTTCAAGCATCCATTCATCAATCGACAAAGCTTCACATTCACGGCTGACAACGGCAGCTACGGCCGCGAGATCGCCTCGGCCCGGACCTTTGGATTTACTGAGGAGATCGAGATGCTCCGCAAGGCAAATCTTGCTCTCGGCGGCTCGCTCGATAACGCCATCGTCCTTACGCCCGATGGAATGCTGAACGAAACGCCGCTCCGCTTCGACGACGAGTTTGTCCGCCACAAAATACTCGACATCATCGGCGACGTCGCCCTCGTCGGCCTTCCCGTCCTCGGCAAGATCACGGCCGAGAAAAGCGGCCACGCCGTCCACGCCGCCCTTATGAGCAAGCTCTTGAAAACCGAATCAGCCTGGGAGATCTTGGAATAGCTACATGTCCCAGTCGTCCGTGTGAAAGGTGCCTTCGCGGTCGGTGCGTTGGTATGTATGGGCGCCGAAGTAGTCTCTTTGGGCCTGAATGAGGTTGGCCGGGAGGCGTTCGGTAGCGAAGGCCGTAAGGTAATTCAGCGTCGCGGCAAATGCCATCGTTGGAATGCCCTCGGCCGCCCCCGCAACGACGACCCGGCGAAGGTCTTCCCGGCCGGCAGAGAGAGCAGGCTGAAACCGAGGCGACGCGATCAGGTTTTCGAGTTCGGGTTCCTCTGAAAAGGCA